>NZ_NPDR01000012.1 GCF_002811765.1 Leptospira saintgironsiae
TTTCGGTGGAGTGAGCCTCGAGACCGCAAAGATGAAGATCAAAAAAGACAAACAGGAACTTAGACTACATTTGGAAAGATACGCTTCCAAATTCGGAAGTTATCCTAGCGAAGAGCAAGGTTTAGACGCATTAGTTGAAAGACCAACTAACGGAGAAATCCCTGAAACCTGGATCCCAATGGTAAGCAGTAAAGATTCTATAAAAGATCCATGGAAAAACCCATACAAACTCAGATTTGATGGAGCTGGTGAGATCCAGATCATTACTTTTGGTCAGGATAAGGCAGAAGGAGGAGAAGGTTTAAACTCGGACTTCGATATCACTAAAGAAGAACAATATCCTGCTCAATTCTCTTCTGCATCCGGCGCTAAAAAATAAATCAAATGAGCCCGAGAGCGAAAGGCCGGATCCGTTCCGGCTTCACATTGATCGAATTGGGAGTCGCAGTATTCCTGATTGGTGTGATGTTCGCTCTTGTGCTTCCTTCCTTAGTTAATTTACTCACACCAGGTGCTCAAGAAGAAGCAATGTTACTGCATGACGTTGTGAACTTCTGCTTTCGTAGGGCTAAGATCAACCAAAGAACAGTATATCTTCAGTTGAATGTTGATACTGAAACTTATACAATCTTAGATATGGAAAGAGATGAGACTGGCCTGAAAGAAGTTCCAGTGTTCAAAGACAGAGAACTTCCAAGCTCTTCTGCAATCGTAGATGTGATGGATGGAAGAGGTTATAGATATAATACAGGAAAGATCCGAATTCCATTTTCTCCGATGGCAGTAGCCGAAGATTTCTACATTCATTTAGGTCCGGATCCAGAGATCACAAGAACACTTATCATCAAACGTTATGGCGGAAAATCTGAAATAGAAGATGGAGAAGTTGTAGTTTCCAAAGAACAATTGGAAGAGTACAAACGTAGCGAGCAATATGGCACGAGTAAGTTTTAAGAGAAAAAACCCTCTTAAGAAGAGACAAGGTTTTACTATTTTAGAAATGACCTTGGCGTTTGCACTCGCCGCAGGTTGGCTTCTCTATGTACTTATGGTAGTCTCAGAAGGGATACGGCTTAAAAAAGTTGCAGCACTCCAGATAGAAGCAACTCACCTTGCAAAAATTAAAATGGCACAGATAGATTCTGCCACCATTCTTCAAGCGGATACGAGTTCAGGAGAAATACCAGGTTACAAAGACTGGAAATTCACTACGATCATCAAAGAAGAAAATTTAGATCTTCTAAAAATGGCAGGAAAAGACAGCGGCAAAAAACCTGAAGATCTACTCGGTGGAACTAACTCCAGCATGAACCAGCTCATCGCAAAAAGAACAGGTAATAACCAAGGTTCTGCTACCGGTGGACTTATTGCAGTATTTCATATTTATGTAACGATAGAATATCCTACAGGTGGAAGAGATAACCAAGGAATTCCAGTAAAAGAACAATACACGATCGAGACTTATAAGGCGAGGATGAATTGATATGGAACCTTCTTCTATACATTCAAAATCTCTTAAGTTACTTCAAAAAAGAAGAAGATCTGGATTTACACTGATCGAATTGACCATTGTAGCAGCATTACTTGGAGTTTTACTCGGAATGGTATTCGGAACTTATGCTACAATCTTAAAAGTCACTCGTCCAACTTCGAGTGCAGATGGTGTTGATAGGGAAAAAGCAATTTCTGTTATCGAAAATATTAGAAGCACATTGACAATGGCATTCTATTTCCAGACAGAAAAAAATCTGGTCTTTGTAAGCAGAAAGGGACGCAAAGCAGAAGATGGACCAAGACATCCAGGTGAAAGCACCAAAGATCATTTTATAGTATTCGCGGCAGTTCATCCTAATTCAGAAGAAGTTGCACTTCCTGAAGTAAGAGAAGTAGAATATTATCTAAAACAAAAAGACGGCACGGATTATTATAAATTAATGAGAAGAGAAGATGAGATAGTAGATCGTTATCCATTCGTAGGCGGACAAGAATACGAATTGTTAGATAATGTAAAATCTCTCTCCTTTAAATTTTCTAAAACAGGAAAAGAATGGGAAGAAGAATGGGATTCTTTCCAAAGAAAAAGTATCCCACGTCTGATCCGAATAGAGATCATCGCTAATATGGGAAATAAGGAAAGACGTTTCGAAACTCTTGCCTTCCCAGGGATGCTTCTGAAATGAATTCGGGTCTTGGCCTAAAAGGCAGAAGATTTTCCAGAAGAAGAGGAGCAATTGTAATGCTCCTAGTCGGAGGCATTGGTGTAGCTGCATTAACCACTACCTTAGATTTTGCAGAAAGGTCCATGGCAGAATATAAAATTTCACAAGGAGAAATGTCTGGATTCAAAGCTTCTCTTTTAGCAAAAGCTGGATTCCAAGGAGCCTTGGCAGCACTCAGAAAAATCCCGGAAGAACAATTATACCAATCTGGAATAGGACTGAATCCACCTCCAGTTCCAATGGGAGGAGGCTGGATCTATTATAAGATCCAGGGAGAAGATGGAAAAATTAACTTAAATTCTATCTTCAATGCAGACACAAAAGAATTAAATTTAAGAAACCAAGAAATGGCCCAGAGACTTCTGGAACGTTTGGGAATGAAGAGGGATCTTTTCAACCCAGTGATCGACTGGTTGGATGATGATAGCCAGGGGAATTTTGAAATTTCATATTATGAAAAACTGACCCCTCCACGAAAGATCAAAAACGCATACATGTATTCTCTTTCCGAGCTTACTTCTGTGAAAGGTTTCGATCCTAAAATTGTATATGGCTCCCAAAAACCTCCCGACTATGAACAAAAGTATTCCAAGGATTTTATGTCCGACGAGGAAAAAAGTCTGATCGGGGAGTCGGATTTCGTTTTGGCAAATAATCTGACCGCATTTGTTCCTTTCCAAAGAAACTACGATGATAGAATCAACTTGAACGCCGCACCGTACTTCGTTTTAATGTCTCTATCCGATTTTATGAACCGCCAATCTGTTCTTCAGATCATGAAAATGAAGATCAAAAAGGGCGGCTACCTGAAGGAAATTAAGGATCTGGAAACTATCCCAGAATTCCAGGTACCTTCCGTTGGCGGACTTTCCCTCTACAAAGAATTAGCAGGAGAAGGAACCGATGTGTCCGGTGGAAGGATCAAAACAAAGGGCGAAATATTTCGGATCAGCGCGGTCGGGGAAGTAGAAAGAAACTATAATAGTAAAAAAAGTTCCGATGTTATGAAAGGACCTAAAATTGTACGTAGGATCACCGGAATTTTCGACCTGACCAATAACCTGATGCTATATTATAGAGAAGATTAATGTTCTTATACGAAAAGTTTTTAACCGTAGATTACGGTACAAATTCTGTAAAAGGTGTTCTGTTCCAAAGAGTAGCTGGGAACCTGACTCTTCTTAGAGCAGAGACCATGCCCATCTCCCGAATGGAAGAAAAGGAGTACGAAACAAATGTACTTCGTTTTATAAACACCTATTTTGCAGAAGAACATGCAATCGTTCTTTCACTCTCTCTAGACAAACTTTTCGTGAGAGAGATCTCCATTCCATTAACTACCGAAAAAGCTGTAAGAGAAGTAATTCCTTTCGAAATAGAAAGTAGAGTCCCTTTTCCAATGGAAACTGTCGAAGTGCTTGGTTCTGTTTGGAGAATCGACCAAGACAAATCGGACGTAATCACTTATACCTCTCATCATTCCGAGTTTGATACGTTAGCTTCTCCATTTTTGGAATCCAGTCTTGTGTTTCGCGGGATTTTTGTGGATTCGGTATGTTTGGGTTCTATTATATCTAAACATTTACATAAAGAGATACAATTCGCAAACGTTGCTCAGTTAGATATCGGCGGCAAAAAATCCATCTTAAACGTGACTAAAGATGGAAAGATAGCACATACACGTTTTCTTTCTGTAGGCGGGGATATTCTTACAGAAGAAATTTCTAAAGCATTAAAGATACCTAAAGATAAAGCAGAAGCATTAAAGACAAGTATCCAATTTGAACCTTTCCATACTCCAGAAGATGGTTTGAATTTATTTGCAAAAGAATACAAACTCAAAATTGCAGATATCAAAAAGGCATTTGCAATTTCCCAGGAATTTTTCACATCCTTAAGCGAAGAAGTTCGCAGAAGTTTTCTATCATTAGAGGAAACAGAAAGACCGGAAGTAGTATATCTTTCAGGAGAAGGAAGTAAAGTCAGAGACTTAGAATCCTTTATAGGAGAAAACCTTGGGATCCAAGCCAGAAGATACGATTTCTTAAGTGCAGATCCTGATAGATTCGCTACCTGCTATGGGATGGCTTATCATCTAATCCAATCTAAAAAAGCTAAAATAGACTTTTTAGAAACTCCTTATGTAAAAAGGCTTAATAAAAACTTATTCGATATAAGTATATTTAAACCTCATATTATTTTAAGTTCAGTGTCTTTTGTACTTTTGATCGGAGTATTTTTCTTAGGGATTATTTCTGATAAAAGAAAACTCGCAGCTGCCAATAAGATCCTGGCTGAAAAAGTAAAATCAAGTACTGGATCCAGTGTACCTTCCAGCAGAGATCCTCTAGAATTTGCAAAAAGTCTGAGAGATGGCGCAGAAAGAAAAACTGAACTATATAGAAAATACCTTTCTAAACCAAGCGTGTTAGACGTATTACATGAAATTTCCTTAAAGTTCCCTGATCCAGGGATGCAACCTTTCTTATTCCAAAGTATCACTTATGATAACGGTTCTGTTTCCATCCAAGGTGCAGTAAACGAGATCTCAGAAATCGGAAAAGTACAGGATTCTTTGGCCCGTTCTCCAATGTTCAAAAACGTAAAATTAGATAGTAACCGTCCAAACTTCGGACTCAAAACATTTAAAGTTTCCTTTGTGATTAAAATGGAGGTGACCTCTAAAATCGAAGAAAACGATTAAGAGGGATCGTCTATGTGGCAAAAATTACAACCTAGGGAAAAACTTCTATTAGTCATCGCTGCGGGACTCATCCTATTTCTGTTAGTATTCTTGGTAGTCCGCAAAATTTACAGATTAAGGACTGATCTTTCTGAAACAGTAAACAATACTCCTGGACTTGTTGCACAGTTAGACAAAACAATCTCAGATTATTTATTTTTCAGATCTCTGGAAAATGTGAACACTGGAGAAAATGATCAAAGCGCATTTGCAGCAAAGTTGGAGAGAATTTTTTCAGATAACGGGGTAAAGGATAGAATTTCCACAATGCGACCTATCCCTGCAAAAGCGATCGACAAGGGAAAATACCAGGTAATCGTTTTCGAAGTAAATTTAAGAGGTGTTCCTCTTGAAAACGTTATGTCAGTATTATATGATATAGATAAGGGTAATAAGGTAAATGCAAGGGTGGAATATTTCCAGACTAACAAACCTTACCAAGATAAAAATACCTACGACGTGAACATGAAAATTGCGGCTTATAGTGTCGCTCCTGGAAAATAAGATGGCTCGCGCAAAAAAGATAGAAATAGAAGAAGAGGACGAACTAATCTCCAACGAGGAAGAAGAATTCCTTACGATGGAATTGGAGGAATTGCCTCTCGAAGAAGAGGAGGAAGATACTCCCAGATTTTCTCTCAAACAAAAACTTATACTGATCGGAAGTGGACTCAGTTCTTTTCTTCTTTTTTTGATCCTATTATTCCCTTACGAAAATATTGTCCGCCAGTTAATGAATTCCTCCTCAGGGCAGCCAAGCAGCGTATTTTTTAACGAGTTATCCGTTTCGGTTCTGCTCGGAAAAGTTTCTGTAAAATCCATGGAAATCATGGGTCAAACATTCAAGATCAGATCTAAAGATGCTCAGATCAAGGCTGGACTTTTTTCCTTATTAAGAAAAAAGGTAAACGGCGATTTCGAAATTGAAGAATTAGAACTAGACTACGACGGCCAAACTATAGGAAACATAGGGGAGTTAGAAGGTCATTTGCAGTTGGACTCATTAAGCGTCCCTGCCAGCAGATTCGGCGGAGCATTCTCTCTCAAAATGCCAGAAGGAAAATTCGGGTCTTTCCCGAATCTTCCTGAAATTCCTTTTATAGGAAAAATAGAAAACTTTTTCATAAATAAGATACTCATTACTTCCAGAATTGACCAAGGAATGGTAGAGTTCGAAGAATTTATAATAGATACATCCGTCGCAAGGTTGGATCTTCACGGAAATCTCAGACTTTCGGATTCACTTCCTAATTCTCAATTAAACCTAAGAGTTTGTTTTGAGTTAGAAAGGAATTTTGCCTCTGCTGCAGAAAACCAGATCATTGTAGGTGCATTGGATCTTTTAGAAAAAGGTGGAAGTGGGAAATGTATCCCAATCACTGGAACTTTCCAAAGACCTGAATTTAAGATCCCTGGCTTAAACGCTCCGGCAGCAGGGGGTTTACCAGGAACTCCAGCTCCTTAACTAGTTTAATTTCCAATGCTTCCTGCACTGGTACTTCTATTCTTCGGATCAATATTGGCGTTTTGGGTCAGTACGATATGTGGGGGAGGAGCCAGTTTAATATTAATTCCTATACTAACTAGTTTATTAACCCCTTCCATAGTTCCATTTGCTTTAACTCTCGGAACAGCTTCCAATTCGGCATCTAGAATTATAGTATTTAGAAAGAGTATCGATTGGAAAATTTTTTATTGGTTCGTTCCTTTTTCGATACCTGCGGTTCTATTAGGTGCATGGCTCATAAAGTTTTTAAACCCGATTTATCTACAGTTATCCGTTTCACTTTTCCTTTTAGCAAATCTCCCTGAAATTTTCCAATCAAAGGCGGACCATGAAACAAAGGAGAAACCGTATTCGAACGTAATCATAGCAATACTTGGATTTTTTTCCGGCCTCGTATCCGGGATCACCGGAGCAATCGGACTGATATTCAATAGGTTTTACTTAAATTATGGACTGAAAAAAGAGGAGATAGTCGCCACAAGAGCGGCAAACGAATTATTTCTTCATTTATTCAAACTTGCTGTTTATATAGCCTTAGGATTTTATTCCGAATCTGCAATCTATATCGGTGTTTCGATCGCGTTTGCTTCTATCATATCCTCATTTTCCATAAAATATATCTTACCTTATATAAGTGATCTTGCTTTTAAAAGAATAGGATATATATCCATGGTAATAGCCGGAATATTTCTTTTTTCCAATTCAATAAACAAGATCATCGATCAGGATCATATCTCCGTTTCCACTTCATGGGTAATCCGAGAACAAGAAACAAGGATCAAATGGAGAGAAAGTAATTTTGTTCTGGAATATTCATGGGAAGAAGGATTAGAAATTGAGAGACCAATTCTTCCACAAGAATTACCCGATAACTTGAAATTAAAATATGAGTCAATGACCAAGGAGTATGATAAAGTACTGGTCGAAAAAGTTTTCCGATTCAGAGAACCAATCAGTTATGAATTCTATTGTTATAAACAAGATAATATAACGAAATTTGAATTTTCCGAATAAGATAGATCATCGTAAATTTTACAGTAAACATATCGATTGAAGATATAAAAAAACCTCGAATGAATCATCATCCGAGGTTTTTCTTTTTATCCAGACTGGAACTCTTTAGATCAAGAGCATCCAGTGGTTGCCCCGCAGGACATACATTTCAGACAGGAACCGTTTCTTACCATCTCGAAAGATCCACATTCTGTGCAGGAATCTCCAGTATAACCTTTGATCCTTGCCATTTTGATCTCTTCCATCAGAGCAATTCCTGAGGTAGGCTTCTCTGTCCTCATCATCTGAGAGTAGGAAATTGTTTCCGGCTCGGAAGCAGGAGCAGTTTCCACTACTGCAGAAGCTACTGGTTGAACAGGTGCCTTAGATTGGATGGACTCAGAAGATTTTCTGGATCCGATCTCGTCTCCTCTTAGATCTTCAGGAGCTACTTGGCCAAGGTCATATCTTCCCAGATAAGTGATCGCAAGTTCTCTGAAGATGAAATCGATTACGGAAGTACTCATTTTGATATGTTTATTTCCGGTAACGATACCATTTGGCTCGAATTTGAAGAATGTGAATGCATCCACAAACTCTTCTAATGGAACTCCATGTTGTAGACCTAAAGATACGGAAATCGCGAATGCGTTCATCAAACTTCTGAACGCTGCACCTTCTTTGTGCATATCCACGAAGATCTCTCCGAGTTGCCCATCTTCATATTCACCAGTTCTTAAATAAACTTTGTGACCGCCAACAACTGCTTTTTGAGTATATCCGGCTCTTCTGTTAGGAAGTTTACGTCTATGAGAGATATATTTATAAACGATCTTTTCTGCAAATTGAGAAGGATCTTTAGCAACCGCAGCTTCTGCGATCTCTTCTTGTTCTTCTAACTCGATTCCATTTAGAAGTTCTAATACAGAGTTCAAAGGCTGAGAAAGTTTAGATCCGTCACGGTAAAGTGCATTCGCTTTTACCATCATCTTCCAAGAGATATAGTATGCGTTTTTGATATCTTCAATAGTTGCATCTTCTGGAAGGTTGATCGTCTTAGAGATCGCACCGCTGATGAAAGGCTGAGCTGCAGCCATAGTGCGGATATGAGACTCATAAGAAAGATAACGTTTTCCGTATTTACCACATTTGTTCGCACAATCGAATACAGGGTAATCTTTCTCTTTTAAGTAAGGAGCGTTCTCGATGGTCATTGTTCCACAAACATAATCATTTGCTTTATTGATCTCATCTTTAGAGAAACCTAAATGTTCGAGCAAATTGAATGTGAAAGAATCATAAGTTTCTTTTGCGATCCCTAAGTTCTTTTGTAAGAAATTCTCACCTAAGTTAAACTTATTGAATGCAAAATTAATATCAAACGCGTAAGGAAGAGAAGCTTCTACTTTTTCCAAAATTTCGTTCGTGAAACCTTTTTCTTTCAAGCTTTGTGTATTGATTACAGGAGCTCCGTTTAAGGTAGCATGTCCTTTACAATAATTCACGATAGATTCGATCTCAGAAGGAGAGTATCCAAGTTTACGAAGAGCCAAAGGAACGGATTGGTTGATAATTTTGAAATAACCACCGCCCGCTAATTTTTTGAATTTCACCAAAGCGAAATCAGGCTCGATACCAGTAGTATCACAATCCATTACAAGACCGATAGTTCCTGTTGGTGCGATTACTGTAACTTGTGCGTTTCTGTATCCATGAGCTTCTCCTAAAGAAACTGCATTATCAGAATCTTCTTGAGCTGCTTTCAAAAGGTAAGAAGGGCAGTATGCAGGATCAATTCCTACAGGAGTGATAGTTAAACCTTCGTAATCTTCAGAAGGAACATTATATGCCGCTCTTTTGTGGTTTCTTAGAACTCTAAGCATATGCTTTTTGTTCTTCTCATAACCAGGGAATGGTCCGAGTTCTTTTGCCATTTCCGCAGAAGTAGCATAAGCGGTCATATGCATGATAGAAGTGATGGCACCAGTGATCGCCATTGCTTCCTTAGAATCATAAGGAATTCCCATGATCATCAATGCGGAACCAAGGTTTGCGTATCCGAGTCCAAGAGTTCTGAACTTATAAGAAAGTTCTGCAATCTCTCTGGAAGGGAACTGAGCCATGGTCACGGAAATCTCAAGAATGATTGTCCAAAGACGGCAAAGATAACGGAAACTTTCTACATCGAAAACAAGAGTTTCAGGATCTACAAATTTCTGTAAGTTCGCAGAAGCCAAGTTACATGCAGTATTGTCCAAGAACATATACTCTGAACATGGGTTGGAAGCATTAATGTTTCCATCTTCAGGACAAGTATGCCATTCGTTGATGGTAGTATGATACTGTGTTCCAGGGTCAGCAGAAGACCAAGCTGCAAAAGAAATTCTATCCCAAAGATCTCTTGCTCTGATGGTTTTTGCAGGTTTAGCAGCTCTTTTTTCTTTGAGAGCTTTTTCCTTTTCAGTTCTGTTATATAAATGCCAAGGAAGATCTTGTTCTACAGCATTCATGAACTCATTCGGAAGACGAACTGAGTTATTACTATTCTGTCCAGAAACAGTATTATATGCTTCTGATTGCCAATCTGTGGTTAACTCTTCGAAAATGAGTTCTTTATAACCTTGTCTAGCAAGATCGATCACTCTCTTGATATAATTATCAGGAATTAAAACTTTCTTAGCTTCTACGATAGTTTTTTTAAGAGCGGAGTTCTTTTTAGGTTCGAAACGATCCTCTCCCTCCATCTCGTAACAAGCTTTCATGATCGCATTTAGATGTCTGTTGTTCAGAATGGAGCCGGTTACTAGAGAAGCTACTTTCTTCTCTTCTTCTACTTTCCAATCTACGAAACGATCGATATCCGGATGATCTACATCCAAACATACCATTTTAGCAGCACGACGAGTGGTTCCACCAGACTTGATCGCACCAGCAGCACGGTCTCCGATCTTTAAGAAACTCATTAAACCGGAACTTTTTCCTCCGCCAGAAAGGGATTCGTTTTCCGCTCTCAGGTTAGAGAAGTTGGTTCCTGTTCCGGAACCGTATTTGAATAGGCGAGCCTCACGGACCCAAAGATCCATGATACCACCTTCATTCACTAAATCATCATCTACACTTTGAATAAAACATGCATGAGGTTGTGGATGCTCGTATGCGGAAGCAGATTTTACCAATTTTGCACTGGTAGGATCCACATAGAAATGTCCTTGGGATTTACCGTCGATCCCATACGCCCAATGTAATCCAGTATTGAACCACTGAGGGGAGTTAGGAGCGGACATTTGAGAAGCCAGCATGAAAGATACTTCTTCGTAGAAAGTTTTAGCACTTTCTTCGTCTGAAAAATAACCGTATTTATATCCCCAATAGGTCCAACAGCCCGCTAAACGATGGAAAACTTCCTGTGCGGAAGCCTCTCCACCGAAACGATCTTCTGCTTTTAAAGAAGAAAGTTTTTCAGTGTCTGGTTCAGAGCGCTGTAACCATTCTGGAATGCCTTTTTCATCTACTTTTTTTAAGTATTTTGGCACTCCTTTGCGTCTGAAATACTTCTGGGCAAGAATATCTACTGCAACCTGAGACCATTGGTTCGGAACAAGAATGTCCTTAGCTTCGAAGACGACGGATCCGTCAGGGTTAGAGATCTTAGAATTCCTCTTAACCCAGTTTAAGTCCTTTGAAAATCCCTTCTCAGGTGAAGTGAAATGTTTATTTAGCTTCATAGCATTCTCCTTATGAAACTCCGGCAAAATATAGTGCGTTTTTGGATTATGTCACGCTACTATAGCTTTCAAATTTTCCCATAGTACTTTTTCCAAAAGCTGTTCGGTTTTCGCCGGAAAATTGTATGTAGATCTGATCAGAAAATACCTATGTCTCGAAGATTTTTCATTGCCAGCCTGCCTCATTTCTAAAAACTGGATTCTGCTACCAGACACTCCCCTTTAGCTCAGTCGGTAGAGCAAGTGACTGTTAATCACTGGGTCGCAGGTTCGAGCCCTGCAGGGGGAGCCAATCTTTTCCTTTCTTCCAATCTTACCAAATTTCAGTATATTTGCGATCTTCTTAATAGACCCTGTAGACCTACATTTGTTTAGTCTTTTTGTTATAATTTCTGTTATTTTATCCAAAATTTTAATATGAAAACCTCGAAAAATAACTGGATTATGAAGGTTAGGGCGACTCTTCGCTAACGCTCAGACCGCGCTTCTACGGGTTCGCGCTTTGCGCTCATCCGGGCAAGCCCGGACTTAAAAGCCCTTCGAATCGCTGTCGCGGGCTTTTATTTCGAAATCCCTTAGGATTCCACAGGAAAAACCCAGATATTTCCCTAAAAAACACCCTTTAGGGCGCTCCATTTCGCATAACAAATGCATTGTTAATCGAAATCAACCCGCTCTGCCGAAACCTCTTTATATAACAATCGATCGAATATAAAAACTTCCCTTATATAAGGGGTTAATAAGAATTTTTCCATTCATCATACCTAGATACACTTTCATCCCAAACTCATTGCACATATGTACAAATACTTATATCTTCCTAAGTATGTCGCGAAAAATAGCATTGGCTGTCGTATCCATTCTTATCTTAAGCTTATTTGTTCTTTTGGTGATCCCTTCTTCTTCGAAGGACACTGAGGCTGCCCATTCTCATTCACCAAAAAGCGGTTTTTCCGAAAGATTCTCTTCTTTATCTAATTTTCTAGGCCTTAACTCCTCTTCTTCCAATGATGAAGAAGGACTTATACCTGCTTCTCTCTTAAGAAATGAAACTCCTGATAATCTATACTGGGTAGCTGTAGCAACTCCAAGAGATGCAGCAGAAATGAAAGCTCAGAATGAGCTAAGAGAAGATTGGGCAGCTCTTTACGGAAAGATTTACTCCAATAAAGCAACTCGCAAAGAGATAGATGAGTATTACACAGCTCAAATCAAACTACATGAAGATCAATTAGAACTATTGAAGATCATGGAGGATCGATATCCGGAACGTTTGAACGACGATTCGAGAAGAATGATCCTGGCCGGTAAGGAACTATATGCTAAAAAGTTAAAAAACGTAAAAGATGAATATGAAAAACACATAAACCAAAAATAGATTTGGAGAGAATTATGAATTATCGGTCAGTACGAAGGTCTGTATTCAGCTTCGTAGTATGTACGATGTTTTTTGCAGGAAGTGCATCCGTATTTGCGGATCCTTATTGGGGAACATTCAAGAAGGATAGCTGTACGTCAATTTTCCCTGGAAAACGTCAGTATTCAGCAATCCTTTACGGGATCCCTTCGGGCCAGAGTTGGGAAACTACCTGCGCGAATATGGGAGCAACCATTAACGGCCAAGTATTTACTAAGCCTAGTCGTTGTAAGAACACCGGTTTAAATATGTGGGGAGAATTCGATGTACTCGACGACTCCTGCGAAGCAAACTGGTCGGCTACAGACGATGGCGGAGCATACAACTGGACTCATAAGAATGACGGTTGCCAAACCTCTGGAACGTACGCGGGCAAAAGAAAATATTCTTCCCGTATCTGGAACGTAGTAGGTGTCTCCTGGGAAGAAGCATGTGCTAAATTGCCCCTTACAATCGCAGGTAAAACTTATACAACTCCAACAAAATGTGTGAATACTAACACCACAGGAATGTGGGGAGAATGGTATGTTGCAGATTCAAGTTGTGAGTCCGCTCCAAAAGCGTATGCAAGAGGTGCTCAAGATTCTCTCAAAAGAACAGGAACTCTTTCCGGTTATGTGGATCTTCATACTCACCCAATGGCTCACCTAGGTTTCGGAGGAGTAATCTTCCATGGTGCCCCTTATGGAGAACCAGCAACCGCACTTGCGGATTGCCCTAGTATGTCGAACGAAGGCCACTCTGCAGGACACTCCAGAGTAGAAGCAATCGTTCAAGATGATATTATTGGAGCTCTACTTTCTACAGCAAAACATGATAATAGAGGATACGCAAGTTTCCCTTATTGGCCTGCAAACAATAGTTACACTCACCAAACAATGTATTATGAGTGGATCAAACGTGCCTACGAAGGTGGTTTGAGAACTATGGTTGTCCTTGCTGTAAACGGTGATTATATGTTCGGAGCAACTGATAACGGTCTTCCGGATATTATCAAAGGTATCGCAATTGCAACTGATCCAGTTTATGATCTAAACGACATGAACACTTTACGTCGTCAGACCCAAGCAGTATATGATATGCAAACTTGGATCGATCAGAAGAGTGGTGGAGCGGGACTCGGATGGTTCCGTATCGTAAAATCTCCTTCAGAAGCACAAAGTGTGATCGCTGCCGGTAAACTCGCAGTGGTTTTAGGTGCAGAAGTAGATTATTTAGTAGATTGTACAACCACAACTTGTACCGACTCTATGATCACTCAAGGTGTTCAAGCAATGTATGACGCAGGTTTACGTTATATATTCCCGATCCACTTAAAAACCAACGGATTCGGTGGAGCTGGTCTCTATAATATCCTTGGAAGTGGAACTAAGTATGACTGTAAACATTACGGACAAGATTGTAACGTTGCAGGTTTAACTTCTTACGGACCTAAGATCATGAAAGCCCTAATGCAAAAAGGGATGATCATAGACGTGGGACACATGTCCGCAAGATCCTTGGAAGGAGCTCTGACTTACGCAGAGCAACAATCTTATCCAGGTATCGTAACTGGTCACACTGGTGTATATGATATGGCGAATAAAGGAAATCGTCATGAGGCAAATCCAACCGGAGCAGCTCTCAAACGTATCATTGCACTCGGCGGAATGATCGGACTAATCCCAGGACAAGGAAATCTGGATGAAGTAGGAGAGTGGAGACAAAACTCTGATGGCTCTTATATCTCTCACGCTTGTGGAGGAACCACCCAGACATTTGCCCAATCCTATCAGTATCTAAGAAACCTGATCGGAGACCAAGCTTATGACGGAAGAATTTCAGTCGGAACCGACTTTAACGGATTCGCTCATATGCCTGGACCTCGTTATGGAACTCGTGCATGTCCAGGAGGAGTGTCTACAATCGCTCAACCTGATTCTGCTAAAGTAGGATATCCATTTGCTCCGGATGCTTCCATTAGAAAAGCTGCAACTCTTTCAGCTCTTCCTTCTCTTGGAAAATATACATTCGGAAACAGGACTTTCGACTTCAATACAGAAGGAGCTTCTCATATTGGGCTCATGCCAGACTTCTTTGAAGATTTAAGACAGCAAGGACTCAAACGTTCCGATCTGGAACCAGTTTATCGTTCAGCTGACTTCTTCACTACCATGTGGCAGAATGCGGTTACAAGAGGTGCAAGCATCCAATAAAGAAATCTAACGAAATAGATTTTTCTTAAGCCCGCCAAACCCAGCGGGCTTTTTTTTGCTTACTTGAATAGTAGAGAATTCGTCGGCCTATGAATAAGTTTGGGTTTATCAACCCAACATATCTTTTAGAGTATTATAATTTGATCTAGATAAGGCAACTTCTGCGGAATCGCCCAGAAGCACTTTAAAATGATTTCCTTTGCCGTGTAGGATCTTTTTTACTTCGGAAAGATTGATTATAAAAGATCTATGAGAACGGAAAAAATCCGAATTCAATTCAGCTAGAACAGATTCCATTGTTTTACGTATCAATTCTTTACGACCTGACTTAAGATGGATCTCAGTAAAATTACCGGAGGCTTCTAAATACAGAATATCTTGAAAGCGGATCACTTCTATCATTCCGTCTTTTTTTAAGGAGATACTGTTTTTACGCATAGAATCCGCTTTAGAAGCAGATGCAGACTTCATACGATCTATCGCGGCTATAAATCTTTCTCGAGTGAATGGTTTTGCCACAAAATCCAAAACACCAAAATCAAATGCACTTACTGCATTTTGTTTATCAGAAGAGATCACTATTGTATAAAATGAATCTTTTTCAGGAAGTTTTAGTATTTCATAACCCGACTGTCCTTTTAGATTAATATCCAAAAGAAGAAGATCGATAGGATTTTCTTTGATACTATAAAGAGCAGGAGTCAATTCATCGAATGTTTTAAGAGAGACTAGACTTTTTCCGAACGCTTCTCTACAATAATGCTGGATGGTTCTTGCCATCAGCTTATCATCCTCAACTAGAACTGCTCTCACCATGCTTAGCGATTTCTATAAAAAATTCTCAAATGGTCAATCTGAAATTTTCATTCTATAAAATAGAAGTGTGAATGTTGCACCTTGTCCAGGTTTACTTTCCAAACTGATCTTTGCATTCAATAGTTCTACTAATCTATGGACTGCATAAAGTCCCACACCAGTAGAAGGTTCATTGCCTGTAGGCTTAGCTGATAAACGAGTGAATCTAGAGAATAAACGTTTTCTATCCTCATCGGTGAATCCTTTTCCTTCGTCCCTGATCTGGATCTGTATAAAATCACCATTATCTTTTATCAATTTAGAATGTATGAATATAGAACCACCTGGCGGAGAATATTTTACCGCATTTGAAACCAAATTATCTAAAATACTTGCAACCGCTTTTCTGTCGGAGCGGATTTTTAGATCTTCTTTATCAAATTGGGTATGGAATTGTATTCTTTTCAAAGAAGCTTGGTAATCAAAGTTTTGGATTGTAGACCTTATATAAGAATTTATATTAAAAATATCATAATCTATTTTGATATTCTCAAAACCGGAAGCTGCGATCCCAACAAGATCATCAATATGCCCTAAAATTTTTCTGGAAGAACTTTCTATATCAGTAAGGATTTCTTTCTTCTCCTTGTCTGAGAATGATTTCAGGTTTTTGCGAAGGATCGTACTGATACTCATGATCCCCGAAAGTGGGCTTTTCAGATCATGGACCGCAATGCTGATCATATCACTTTTATTTGTATCCTCTTCTCTTAACCTTTCATTCAATCGAATGATTCTCTGGGTTTTAAGATAAGTATTCGCCAAAGTTAAGAAAGACACACGATCAAAAATTAAGATCAAAAATAAGGTCACAAGGGGGTTTTGTAAAAGTACAGGTTCTCTATTCCCGCTATAATAGATAAAACTGTATAGAATTGCATAATTGATCGCATATATAAAGTATTTGGTATGATCCGGAAATCTGAACATGATCGCAACACTAAACATTGCGGTGGAGAAGAGCGAAATCTCAGGGAGTCGAGGAAAGACCACAACCGTGATGCAAGTCCCGGTTAAGGAAAGAAGTAGCACCCCAATCCTACAAAACAATTTGATCCTATCCAAATCCGCCCTATGCAAACGGCCTGAATTCAATAGAACGTTCATGGTCAGAAAAACCGAATAAAATACCAGATCGAATAGAACGAATGAATTGTCCTTAGCATCCGAAAATGCATCGACTAGATCATAGAATGCAAATGGTAAAATGATGATGGGAAGGATTAGATACACATATCGTAACACGATCAGAATTTCGAGATAAGCATTACGAGTGAATACGGGGGCAAAGTTTACGGAAGAAAGTATCTTTGCTTTTCTATATTGCCTGAGTGCAAAACGATAATTAAGCCCGAAAAGAAACCGAAGTAACGCCTGCATATTTCCAAATTTATCCCTTTCCCTTTTAAAATACTCCCTTTTTTGTCCAATCATTCGATTTAGGAAAACTAGTGAAAAAACTTTGTCAAAAAGATGAATTAGAAAAGCCATAAATTCCAGAAAAAAGAATGTACTCATCTCCAAGAATACAAGCAATTATCATAGTACTACTTGTTCTAGTTTATAATTTTGTGACTTAAGTACCGATTTTTATTCTTCTTTTGCTTTGCAAAAACTACTAGAGCATGTTTCCCAATATTTATAACATTTTTCTAATAAATAGTTACAAAGAATTTGCATAACGGATCGTAATGTAATATACTGTTCGCCCGATGCTATCTAAGAAAAACGCATTACTGTTTTCTTCTACTTTTGTTGTAATCGTTGTCATTTTTATTTTTACCAAAAGCCAAAACGGGGCTGCCCAATCATCTTCCAAAAATATTTTTTCAGAAGGCCTTTCTATCTTCTCCGGATTCATTGGATCAGGAAATTCTTCTTCTACCTATAATGAAGATAACGCAGTTGTATCTGCTTCTCTATTAAAGAGTGAGACTCCAGACAATTTATATTGGGTGGCGGTTGCCACTCCCCAAGATGCAGGAGAAAAAAAAGCACAAGAAGAACTCCTAGAAAGTTGGGCTACATTGTATGGAAAAATTTACTCCGGCAAAGCAACCCGCAAAGAAATAGATGAATATTATAAGGCACAAATAAAACTCCAGGAAGACCAACTGGAACTATTGCGCTTAATGGAAGATAGATATCCAGAGCGCCTTGATGACGAAAAACGCAGAATGATCCTAGCCGGCAAAGAACTGTACGGCCAAAAGCTGAAAAACGTAACCGAAGAATACAAAAGACATATAAACAAGTAAGTAGGGAGAGATACGTATGAAAAGTCGGTCTTTTTTACGAGGGCCTGCGTTAAGCGTCGTATTCCTGGCTGTTTTTGCTACGAGTACGTCCGTTTTCGGCGATCCATATTGGGGAACATTTAAGAAGGATGGTTGCACTGCAATTTTTCCTGGGAAACGTCAATATTCATCGATCCTTTATGGGATCCCATCCGGCCAAAGCTGGGAAACAACATGTGCCAATATGGGAGCAACCATTAACGGCCAAACGTTTACTAAGCCGAGTCGTTGTAAAAATACTGGATTCAATATGTGGGGAGAATTCGATCTCATCGATGATTCTTGCGAAGCGAACTGGGCAGCAACAGACGACGGTGGAGGTTATAACTGGACTCATAAGAATGACGGTTGTCAATCCTCTGGAACTTACGCTGGGAAAAGAAAGTATTCTTCACGTATATGGAACGTAGTGGGAATTAGCTGGGAAGAAGCATGTGCTAAATTGCCTCTTACCATCGCAGGTAAAACATATACTACACCTCATAGATGTGTGAACACAGGTGGAGCCACAGGAATGTGGGGAGAATGGTATGTTGCAGATTCAAGTTGTGAAGCTGCTCCACAAGCTTATAATAGAGGAGCTAACGATTCTCTAAAGAGAACCGGAACTCTTCCAGGTTATGTAGATCTTCATACTCACCCAATGGCAAATTTAGGTTTTGGTGGAGTCATCTTCCATGGTTCTCCATTTGGACCTGCTGCAACTGCACTCGCAGATTGTCCGAGCACTTCAGACGAAGGACATTCAGCAGGACACTCTAGAGTAGAAGCTATCGTTCAGGATGATATAATCGGAGCCTTATTAGGAACGGCTCGTCACGACAATAGAGGTTATGCAGGTTTCCCTTATTGGCCTGCGAACAATAGTTACACTCACCAAACAATGTATTATGAATGGATCAAACGTGCCTATGAAGGCGGTATGAGAGCCATGGTAGTACTCGCAGTCAATGGTGATTATATGTTTGGAGCGACAGATAACGGACTTCCAGACATCATCAAAGGAATAGCGATCGCTACTGATCCAGTTTATGATCTAAATGATATGAACACTTTGCGCAGACAAACACAAGCAGTGTATGATATGCAAGCTTGGATCGATACACAAAGTGGCGGTCCAGGACAAGGTTGGTTCCGTATCGTAAAAACTCCTGCAGAAGCACAGAGTGTAATCGCTGGTGGTAAACTCGCAGTAGTCTTAGGCGCAGAAGTTGACTACCTAGTAGATTGTACAGGAAGCAATTGTAACGATTCTATGATCACACAAGGTGTTCAAGAGTTGTATGATCTTGGATTACGTTATGTATTCCCAATCCACTTGAAAACGAACGGATTTGGTGGAGCAGGTTTATACAATATCCTTGGAAGTGGAACTAAGTATGATTGTAAACATTACGGCCAGGATTGTAACACTGCAGGCTTGACTACTTATGGACAAAAAGTCCTAAGAGAATTGATGAAAAAAGGAATGATCATCGACGTTGGTCACATGTCTGCAAAATCTCTGGACGGAGCGATTACGTTCGCTGAGCAACAATCTTATCCAGGTATCGTAACTGGTCACACCGGTGTATATGATATGGCGAATAAAGGAAATCGCCACGAGGCAAACCCAACAGGTGCTGCACTCAAACGTATCAGCACCTTAGGTGGAATGATCGGGCTTATTACCGGACAAGGAAATCTTGATGAAGTAGGTGAGTGGAGACAGAATAGTGACGGCTCTTATATCGCACATGCTTGCGGTGGAACTAGCCAAACATTCGCTCAGTCTTACCAATATCTCAAAAATCTAATAGGTGATCCTGCTTATGATGGAAGGATCGCTATCGGAACAGATTTTAACGGATTTGCTCATATGCCTGGACCTCGCTATGGAACTCGTGCTTGTCCTGGAGGAACTTCAGTCGTAGCACAACCAGAAGCTTCTAAAGTAGGATATCCATTCTCTCCGGATTCTTCCATTAGATTAGCGGCGACTCTTGCTGCTTCTCCTTCTCTTGGAAAATACTCTTTTGGGAATAGAACATTCGACTTCAATACAGAAGGCGCGTCCCATATTGGGCTCATGCCAGACTTCTTTGAAGACTTGAGACAGCAGGGACTTAAACGTTCCGATCTGGAACCGGTCTATAGATCCGCAGACTTCTTCACTACAATGTGGCAGAACGCGGTAAATAGGAGCGGAAACATCCAGTAATCCAACAAGGGCCCGCCGACAAGCGGGCCTTTCTGTATCTTCTATTCCAAAAGAAAATATTTGGTCTTTGGAACTAAAAGTGAAGAATAGGTTCTAAGATAAAAAGAGCTTATTTTCTATGAGGCTTTTATTGAACCCTAAGACTCTAATCCCTTCCGTATTCCTCTTACTTACTGTAGCTTGTTCCAATGGAGATACAGATTCCACAGATGATACTGCGGCTAGCTTATTATACTCTGCTTACGGAGCTAGTTTCACTCCTGTTCCGACTGGAGGCTGCGCAGACTCTGCAGTTCCGACGATTGTTACCGGAGGAACCGCGACATTCTCCGGAGCAAGTTATTACTATTATTTCTATTCTTTTACCGGAAACGGCGCAACAAATACCTTCAATGTTAGTTTTACAAGTGGGGAAGCCGACTTGTGGATCGGGACAGAAAATTCTGTGTTAATCCCAACGGATTTTAGTCAGGTAGAAGTTAGAAGTGAGAATATAGGAACCGAATCCTATTCCGGGGTAAGCACTACAAACGGTTCCACCCGTTGTTTGGTCATTCCAGTAACAGATGCTGGAACGATTACTTTATCTGTGCAGTGATCTCGGATAAACCACTCAATCTATTTGGGAAATTAAAAATTTCTTAAATTTTCTTCTTGCTTTCCTGAAATTAAAAATATACTTCCTCAGATTCTATTTTTGGAGCAAAACGAATGGAAGAAAGTTCAGGTTCAGGAATCGGTTTAGTCATAACCGCGATCGTTTATGTAGCGATCCTCGGAGTATTCCTATTTTCCTTCTGGAAAATTTTCGAAAAAGCGGGTAGACCTGGTTGGGCAGGGATCATTCCTATCTATAACCTTTATGTATTAATGGAAATCGTTGGAAGACCTGGTTGGTGGTTTATCCTATTTTTCATCCCTTGCGTTGGTATCATCATCAGCATTCTTGTTGCGATCGATTTGGCTAAATCATTCGGCAAAACTGCAGGGTATGCGGTACTTTTCATTTTTGGAATTGGATATCCAATACTAGCATTCTCTGATGCGAAATATGTGGGACCAGCTGCGAAATCAGCTTAAAAATTTCCTAATATTGGAAGCCGGGCCTGGTTCAGGTTCGGCTTCTAATTTTGTCATTCGCTCCTTCTTTCCTTTTTTAGCGTCCTTACTCGTATTCTTAATATTCGCAATTTCGATTTCCTTTTTACTCCCACTAGAAACTGAATCAGAACATTGGTTTACTATATGTTGGTGGAAAGATCTAACAGGTTGGGATTGTCCCGGATGTGGATTGACTAGATCTGTGATATGTTTTTTTAGAGGGGATTTTTCCAAGTCATGGGAATATCATCCGTTTGGAATACCGATCTCCATTTTAGGAATTTCAGGTTTTATCATCCGATGGAATCTAGGCAAACAAGTATGGAGAAATATTTTAGAAAATCGTTTTACTGAAATTTTCGCGTATCTGGGAGTTCTTTCAATTTTTGTTTGGTACTTCTTCAAACATTTTTATTAAAATAACTCATCATCATCGTTTGCCGGCGGAGTAGCCGCCCTGGAAGAAGTCTCAGACTTAGGGCTCGCAGTTTTCTTTTGGGTTTCCCCACTTCCTGATTTAGAAAGATATTCAATTTTTCCTTCTGCTTCCGCGAGGATTGATTGGCATAAAGTTCTAAGTTCCATTCCTCTTTCATAAGATTTAATGGATTCTTCTAGGGTTAATTGTCCTCTTTCCAAATTTTCCGCAATCTGCTCCAACTCGGTTAAGGCTTGTTCAAAACTGATTTCTGTCTTTTTGCTCATTGTATTTCACCTTGGTAAGAAACCCGAATCCTTCCTTCCGCCAATATGACCTCGAGTTCTTCCTCTTTCTCTAATTGTGCTGGAGATGTAACGACTTTTTTTCCTTTCTTACGAACAACAGAGTATCCTCTTTTCAAAGTTCCCAAAGGAGAAAAACCTTCCAACTTTCCAGAGAGAAGTTGGAATTCTTTCTTCTTTCTTTCTAATTGGGATTTGAAAGAAGTTACAAGTCCTGTCGATACAGGATTAAATTTATTTTGGGCGCTCATCAGATAATTTTTGCCTAATAGATGTATCCTTGAATTGATCTCATCTAATTGTAAGATCCGATCATTCAACATAGATCTAGGATCTAAGAATGCTTTTTTATTTGTGAGAATCCTAAGTTTCTCTTTCAGATTACTTGCCTGATTTTTTAAAGCAGTTTTAAGCCTTATTTCAAATTCTGTAAGCCCTGATTCTATGAGTTCCATTTCAGGCACGGCCATTTCTGCGGCAGCAGTTGGAGTAGGTGCAAAATGATCTGCCGCCAAATCAGAAAGAACTGAATCAATCTGGTGACCAACCGCAGAAATAATAGGAACACGACTTTCTGCAAAGGCGAGCACCACTTTTTCGTCGTTAAAGGCCATTAGATCTTCTGTACTTCCGCCACCTCGGCCGGCAATAATAAGATCCACATCCCACTTGGGATCATTTAATTGTTTGATTGCAGAAATAATAGACTCAGGTGCCCCATCTCCTTGTACAAGGCAAGGAGAGATTAGAATATCTATATTAGAAAATCTTTGTTTAGAAATGCGGATAATATCTTCGATCGCTGCTCCAGTGGGAGAAGTAGCAACACCAATTCTCCAAGGAAATGCTGGGAGTTTTCGTTTTCTTTCCGGATCGAAAACACCTTGGGCAGCAAGTTTTCTTTTTAATTCTTCTATCTGAAGTAGAAGGTCCCCTTGTCCCAGCTCTTCTATTTTAGAAATATTTAAATTATATTGGCCTCTAGGCTCGTAAACAGAGATTGCGCCGAATGCCTTGATCTCCATTCCATTTCCCAGAGGTTTTCCCTTATATCTTCCATTGCTATAAGAGAAAAAAGTACAGGCGATGAGAGACTTTGCATCTTTTAAGTTAAAATAAATATGGCCTTGGTGGGATTTGGAATAATTAGAAATTTCTCCCTGGATCCAGATATTTCGTAGAATTTCTGGACCAGTCAGAAGTTGTTTTACAATAGAATTGATTTCCGAAACGGAATATGTTTTTGTTTCTTCCATCCGAAATTAACTAGCGAAAAAATCTTTTCTATATAATTTCCAGAAGTCCCAAAGGATCACAACCATTGTGACAGCAACAGGTCCAAGCACGAGTCCCATGATCCCAAATTCTTGGATTCCTCCAATCAAGGACAGAAATATCAACAAAGGATGTATTCTAAGTTTTTTATCCAACATCTTAGGTTTTACAACATTTTCTAGAACTATATACAAGGTGAGGCCCATTACCATGAATAAGCTCGCACCAATAATATTATTCTCAATGAACATCAAATAAAGTCCGATCGGCAGCCAAACCACTGAGGTTCCAATCACTGGGATCAAAGAGAAAAATGCTGCAAGGCTCGCGTATAAGAAAGGATTGGAAATTTTTGCGAATAAAAGAAGAATATAAACTCCAGCTCCCTGCATAATGGAAACAATTAGATTTCCTTTAAATACAGTCTGTACAGCAGAAGCGATCTTTCTTCCTACTTGCTCTTCTACCTCTGTGGAAAATGGCAAATTATCCAAAATGAATCTTTCTATCTTTCTTCCATCTTGGTAGAAGAAGAACAAAAGTAAAAGTGAGAAGAATAGATTCATGATGATCCCAGCAGGAAGATCAATAGAACCAAGAATAAAAGAAGAAGCGTTACTTAAAACAGCGTATAAACTGTCCAAGTTTAAAATATCTATATAGTTCTTAGCAAAATCCCCATAAATTTCAGGGAGTTTCACCCAAAAGAATGGATTATCCGTAAAAAGATCTGTGAGTATATTCAAACTCATGATTGTATCAATGATCTTATCTTCAGAAAGAGAGATCCTGATCTTAAATAGAATAGAAAGAGATTCTTCGATCAGAGTGCGGATCATAAAATAAGAAGGTAAAATAACGATCATACAAACAGAACCTATCATGATCCAAGGAGCCAATGGCTCAAACTTAGGACCTACAAGCCTTCTTAACTGTTTGTATTGTTTGCGAGTTGCTAGGTATAAAATCAAAGCAACAAGTGCAGAATAAAAATAAGGCCTTAAAACTACAAAAAGTAGAAATCCTGTCCCAATGCAGAATACACTTAGGATCAGGTTAAAAAGTTTTCGGTTGGTTTCCTGTCCTTCTTTGGGGGACATCAAAATCCTCCGTTCGTGGTTTTCTGGAATAATTTTACAATACTTCCTTTTTCTTCTGGGTGAATGGTGATCGCGAGTACCTTATGCCTAAGAACATCCACTAGATACAAACTTTTCTCCTCAGATTTTTGGCTTTGTAAAATTTTATGACCAAAACTGGAGATCAAATATTCATAATATCTCTCCATCGTAGTTTTTGGGAGAGAAGTTTTAAAAACTACAACTGCTTCTTTATTTTCCAGAAGACGATCCGCTTTCAATTCAGTGAAAAATAATACCTCTGAATCATCCGGAACAAAATTGCTTGGAATGGAAGAAGGGGCCTTATACGGCGTTTCCACTATAGTGAGTTGGTTATGCCTGAAAATTTTAGGTCTATCTTTGACCTTTTTAGTTTTTACAGGATCAGGACTCATCAAATCGGGTAATTTGGTATCCTGAGCAAAAAGAGAAAGATTCCCGATCAGTAAAAATACTAGAACCGAACCGAGGGCTTGTGAGAAACTACGGCCTTCCACGAAATTTAGTTGAATCTAACGCTTCCCCCTTGACAATCCTTTTCTAGATGCAATTCGCAGGATTCGATTTTTATATCCAAACTCTACTTGATTGGGTATCCGGTCTGCCCAGCGCCCTGGTCTGGTTTTTTTTCGCATTTTCCAATTTTACCGAAAACGTTTTTCCTCCTTGGCCAGGTGATACTGTCACTGCATTCGGAGGATTTTTACTCGCAAGAGGTGCTTTAAGTTTTTGGGAGCTTGTCTCAAGCACATTAATAGGAAATCTTGCTGGCGCATGGGTCATGTATGCATTCGGCCATAAGTTACTGGATTGGCTAAAGAATAAAAACTTCCCGTTCAAATCCGAATTGTATAACGAAGAATCTATTCAAAAAACCTTGGATTGGTTTTCTAGGAATGGTTTAGTTGTAGTGATCTTCTCCAGATTTTCCGCTGGGATACGATTTTTCGTTTCTATAGTTGCAGGAATGGTGGATATGAGACCGATCTTGTTCTTCTCCGCATTCACAGTAGCAGTTACTATCTGGTGTGGGATATTGATCTACGGAGGATTTTATTTAGGATCGCATTGGGAAAAGGTTCTGGAATTTTTAGCTCTGTATAATAAAATTTTTACGGGCTTCTTCGTGACTGCTGTTCTTGGATTTATAATCTACAAAAAGTTTTTAGAAAAAAGAAAGGAAGCCTAGGCTTCCAAAACTTCTTTTAAAGTTTTTACAAACTTTTTATGAATAGAATCTGTTTCTGCAGGAAGTTCTAATTTTTTAGCAATCTCCAATAGAACATTAGGTTCTATCACTTTTCCTTCGAACCATTGCCCTGCCATATCTCCTGCAATTTTTAAAACAGAAGAAAGATCTAAAATTTCTCTTTCTACCATCACAAGTGCAAATCCGAGAGCTCCATCTGTAGGGATATAAGGTGCAATTCCTTCTGTCTTCCAAGGATCTAAACCAGTAGGAAGCGCACTTCTTACATTCCATTTCATTTCATCAGAAGGGGGCCCGAGTTCGGTTTTATTGATTAGAACTAACTGAACTGGATTAATATCTCCGTGGATCCTACGATTTTCTTCAGCAAGTTCTCGGATCAATTTTGCATTATCTCGTGTAATCGCATCTCTTCCTAAAAAGTTCAGCTTATACAAATAATCTTCTAATTCTTTCCCTTGTAATGCTCCAGTCAGAATAAACTGATACAAAATAAAGATTAGATAATCACTTTCAGTATTGTCCCCAAGCAAAATCTCTTTCGAGTTTGTAGGAAGATAGATCCTATCTCTAAGAAGGATCGTAAGTTTATACGCCAATTGATCGAATAAACTTTGGAAGGAAGATCCAGCAAATTTACGAACCCTTTCTACTGCTCCCCAAAGGCCTTCTGTCAAAAATCGAGTAGGATGAGAAAGAGTGTCCCAAAACTTATCCACCATTCCTTTCAAAGTACCTTCTAAATACTTTAAGTGAAGCGATTCTGTTTTTACACCTTGGGTCCTAAATGTAGAAAGTAGTGTCCTTCTAAAAAAATGGGGACTCGCAGAAATAAAACAAAGTGGAGAATCAGTCGTAGCTTCTCTTAATTCTTTGAATAATGTAGGCATCCCAGGCAAAGGTAATTTCTGCTCAGGTGTTTCGAATAATGTGGAAATTTTTCCCTTATTGGAATGAATATCTGTAGCAAGATAGGTCTGGTCAATATCAGAAGTAGTTACGATCCCAATATATTCCTCGGACAAAATACGTAATGCACCCATTCCAATCAAACTTTGGGAGACTAACTCGTGTTTGCCTGGAGTGTTTAGGTATGCAAGATCCTTTCCAAATTGTCTGTAAGAATCGGGTTTTAAGAAATGGATATGAAATGTATAATTTCCTGGAGACAAAGGAAAGGTAAACTCATGAAAGAAAAATCCACTTTCGTCTCCTCTGATCTCAGGGGAACGATGTAATACTTTTCCGGACTGGTTTACAATTTCCGCTACAAGGATAGGCTTGCGAACTGACTCAAGTCCGTAGTCTAAAAACGGAGTGATCTCTTTTTCTTGTCCTTGGAATAAGCCTGTGAGAAGGTCCCATTTTTTAGGATCCGTCATTTCCTCGCTGACGGAGATATCTACAACCTGGCCTCGGATATAATAACGGTTTTCTCTTCCTAGAGTTCCTCCGCAAATTGCGGCTCTACGTTTTTCCGTATTCTTGGAAATTTTACGTTCTGTTTCTTCCGTCACAAGCTTGCAGGATTCCTTTCTAACATTTTGGGAAAGGAAAACTCTAACATGGGGCTTCTAAAGGGAAAGCAAAAATCCAATTTCTTTGTTTTCGAGAGAAAAGGTCCGCCTAGGATGGTCTTAGAATGGCGAGAGGGAAACATTCGGATCAGAACCGGAAAGGCCCCAAGTCGATTTATATCCGTAAAATGAGATATGAAGAGGCATATCGGCTTTTGGACCGGGAAATCCAAGCCGCATTCATGAAGGGCGAAACCCTGGTAGAAGTTGTACACGGTATAGGCGAGGGAATTTTGAAAAAAATGACCGACGATTATATCCGAGCACATTCCTTTCTTAAAATTTTAGAAGATGGGGGACTTCACCTGGCAAATAACCCAGGTTCCACACTTGTGGAGATCATGGGCCCATCCTCTGAAGATCTAAAAAAGTATTTAAAATAAATGGGAAACACAAGACCTAAAGTCCAAATCCTGGATGTAACTCTCAGAGATGGAGAGCAAACCAGAGGTGTAAGTTTCTCCGCTTCCGAAAAACTAAATATCGCAAAATTTCTATTACAAAATCTGAAAGTAGATCGAGTAGAGATCGCATCCGCTCGGGTCTCTCAGGGTGAATTGGAAAGTGTCCGTGGAATCATGTCCTGGGCAGCTTCAGAGGGCTTAGAAAAACGGATCGAAATTTTAGGATTCGTAGATTCTCACAAAAGTGTGGATTGGATCCTTGCTTCCGGAGCCAAAACATTAAACCTACTTACTAAAGGTTCTCTAAAACATCTAGAAGGGCAGCTCAAAAAAACTCCAAAAGAACATTTCGAAGAAGTATCCGAAACAATTCAATATGCTAAGAAGAATGGACTAGAAGTGAATATTTATTTGGAAGACTGGTCCAATGGATATTTAAATAGCAAAGAATATGTTTTGGATTTTGTTTCCCATCTTTCTAAAGAACCATTAGGCAAAATTTTCTTACCTGATACATTGGGAGTTCTTTCTCCTGATGAAACATTCTCAGGAATTTCACTTCTTACCCAAAAACATCCAGAATTACATTTCGAATTCCACGGACATAACGATTACGATCTTTCTGTAGCAAACTGTTTATTCGCAGTTAAAGCAGGAGCAAAAGGTTTACACGTTAGCGTTAATGGACTGGGAGAAAGAGCAGGAAATTCTCCACTCGAAGCAGTAATCACAGCACTCCACGATAAGGTGGGTATATGCACAGATGTAGACGAAAAATCAATCTCTGAAGCAAGCCGACTTGTAGAAGTTTTTAGTGGAAAAAGGATCTCTGCAAACCGTCCTGTAGTGGGAGAAGATGTATTCACCCAAACTGCAGGAGTTCACGCAGACGGAGACAAAAAAGGGAATTTATACGCAAACCCAATTCTGCCGGAACGTTTTGGTAGAAAAAGAAGTTATGCACTTGGTAAACTTGCAGGTAAAGCAAGCATCTCTGAAAATCTAAAACAACTAGGCCTTGTACTTTCTCCTGAGATAGAAAAAAAGGTTTTGGAAAAGGTTATAGAGCTCGGGGACCAAAACAAAACAATCACACCTGAAGATCTCCCATTTATCATTGCAGACGTTTCCGGAAATTCAAGCGTACAAGCGATCAAGATCACAGGATGTAAGATCAACTCTGGAATTGGGATCCGTCCGAAAGCGAGCCTAGAATTAGAATATCAAGGTAAAAAATATTCTGAGGAAGGAGAAGGAGATGGAGGTTATGACGCATTCATGTCTGCTCTGACTAGCATTGCTTCCAAAGCTGGACTTTCTATTCCTAGACTAGTAGATTATGAGGTTCGAATTCCACCTGGTGGAAAAACGGATGCACTCGTGGAGACAATGATTACCTGGAATAAAGCACAGGAAAACCATGAAGAAGAAAATTTTAAAACCATGGGAATCCACTGCGACCAAACAGTAGCTGCAGTATTAGCTACAGAAAAAATGCTGAACTTAATTCTTCCTACATGGCAAACTTGAAACTGATGATCGTTGGCTTGGGCAATCCAGGCCAAAAATACGAAAGAAACCGTCATAATATTGGCTTTCTAGTCCTGGACGATCTTGCAAAAGATTGGGGAGTAGATTTAAATCGTTCCACCAAAGAAGAAAAAGGAAAAATGGATAAGGAAGGAGTTTCTTACTATTTTCTAAAACCTTTGGAATACATGAATCTTTCTGGGAAAGCTGTCAGCGAGCTCTCACGAAAAAATGGGATCCCTCCCGAAAATATTTTAGTCATTCATGACGAAGTCGACTTTCCATTCTCCAAACTTAAATTCAAACAAAGCGGCGGAAATGGCGGTCATAACGGGATCAAGGATATCTCCGAAAAATTGGGATCGCCTGATTTTTTCAGACTCAGATTCGGAGTGGGAAAACCTGGAGACAGTGCTCTTACTGCGGGGCATGTTCTATCCAATTTTAACCAGGAAGAAATGAGCAAATTGCCCGAATTATTCGACCAGGCCAAACAAAAAATCAAGGATTGGGTCCGGGAAAGACAGATCATTTTTTCGAAAGCCTCCGATAAATAAACTATCCCGGGCGACCTTACGCTCCGGGGATTTTTATCCGGAGAAACCTGTGAGCGAATACGCGGTCAAACTTCCCCAATTTCCTTCTGAAATCCTGAACTCTGCCGCTACTCGTTTTTATGAATATCTGAGAGTGGAAAAAAATTATTCCCAAAACACTCTTAATGCATATCTACTCGACCTAAAATCATTTTTTGAATTTTGCCTACAAGAACAGATAGAGATCTATCAATTAGAATCAGTAGATGTTCGTTCTTATTTTGCATTCCTTTCTAAAAACCAAGGATTGGATAGAAGAACACAAAGTAGAAAACTCTCAAGCCTTAGAACATTTTACAAAGTATTATTAAAAGATAATTTGGTTCCGGGAAACCCAATCCTTTCCGTTAGTTTTCCTAAAACAAGAAAACAGGTCCCTAAAAATTTCAGGATAGAAGAAACGGAAAGTATTTTAGATTACGAATATGAAAATGAAAACGCATCCGAGATCCTGAATATCAGAGACAAAGCAATCTTAGAAGTTTTATATTCTTCAGGACTCAGGGTTTTTGAGTTAGTCGATGCGACTCTAGTACAATTATCTGCAGATCATACTATCTTAAAAGTTTTGGGTAAAAGAAGAAAGGAAAGATACGTATATTTAGGAAAAGAAGCTATCAAAAGTCTAAATGAATATTTAGATGTGCGTCCTAGATTTCGTCCCAGATCTGATGAAATTTTTCTGAATCAAAAGGGAAATAAACTGACGACCAGAGGGGTTCGTTATATTTTGAACGAGAGAAGGAAACGAATGGGATGGGACAAACCCATTACCCCCCATAAATTCCGTCACACGTTCGCAACGGACTTACTCGATGCCGGCGCAGATATCCGCGCAGTCCAAGAGCTTTTGGGGCATTCCTCTCTATCCACCACCCAGGTTTACCTGAGCGTGAGTAAGGAAAAGATCAAAGAGGTCTACCGAAAGGCTCACCCACATGCAAGACTCGATAAATCCAAATAAAATTCATGCAACCACGATACTCTGCGTTCGCAAAGGCGGCAAAGTAGCGATCGCAGGTGACGGACAGGTTTCTTTCGGAAACACCGTCATGAAAAACACCGCAAGAAAAGTTCGTAAACTTTATTCTGATAAAATTGTATCCGGCTTTGCTGGATCCGCCGCTGACGCTTTCACCCTATTCGAATTATTCGAAAAAAAAGTGCAGGAATTCGGAGGAAGTCTTTCCAGATCCGCGGTCGAACTTGCCAGAGAATGGAGATCCGACAGAGCACTTCGAAGATTAGAAGCAATGCTTATCGTAGCCGATAAGGATGAGTCCTTTTTAGTTTCCGGAACAGGAGATGTAATCTCTCCAGATGACGGAATTTTAGCGATCGGCTCAGGTGGAAATTATGCGCTCTCCGCCGCAAGAGCGCTGTATAATCATACAAACTTGGAACCTTCTCAAATTGTAAAAGAAGCCATGAACATAGCAGCAGATATTTGTATATACACTAATCATAATATAATTGTAGAGGAAATCGGACAATGAGCGAATTCCTTCCCCAAACAAATGAATCCAAATTAGGGGATGATGAACTCACTCCTAGACAAATCGTTTCCAAATTAGACGAGCATATCATTGGGCAGAAAAACGCCAAAAAAGCTGTGGCGATTGCTCTTCGCAATAGGACTAGACGCAGAAAACTAGATCCGGAATTAAGAGAAGAAATTTATCCTAAAAACATTATCATGATCGGGCCTACGGGAGTAGGAAAAACGGAAATTGCAAGAAGACTTTCCAAACTATGCGGCGCACCTTTTTTAAAAGTAGAAAGTACAAAATTTACAGAAGTAGGTTATGTAGGCCGGGACGTAGAAAGTATTATCAGAGATCTTGCTATGGTTTCTTTAAACCTAGTTAAACAAGAATTCAGAAAAGAAGTTGAAGCAAAAGCTAAGGAAAGAGCAGAAGAGGCTCTGTTGGATATCCTACTTCCATTTCCAACCAAAACTTCGATCGCAGATCCTCATCCTCCTTCTATTGGCTTCTCCACAAATGAAGCAGAAGAAGAAAGAGAGAAAAGATTTTCCGAGACCCGTGAAACAATGAGAAAAAAACTCAAAGCCGGGAAACTGAACGAACAAATTATAGAGATAGATATTCCTCAAGCAGGTCCGCAAGGACTTCCGATGCTGCAAGTATTTGGCGCAGGAAATATGGAAGATTTAGACAATCATATCCAAAATGTTTTGGGCGATCTAATGCCTAAAAAGCAAAAAAAGAGAAAATTACCGATCCCGGAAGCTCTCAAAATTTTAGAAGAAGCAGAAGCTGAAAAACTTTTAGATCCTGACAAGTTACAAAGAGAAGCTCAAAAGCGAGTAGAAGAAATGGGCATCGTATTCTTAGACGAGATCGACAAGATCGCAAGTAGAGAAGGAAGAGCAGGCGCAGATGTTTCGCGAGAAGGAGTACAAAGAGACTTACTTCCGATCGTAGAAGGTGCAACAGTAAACACAAAGATCGGCCCGATCGTAACAGATCATATTCTGTTTATCGCAGCAGGTGCATTCCATATGTCTAAACCTTCTGATCTTATTCCAGAGTTACAGGGACGTTTTCCGATCAGAGTGGAACTCGAAAAATTATCCATGGAAGATTTTGAAAAGATCTTAACTGCACCTAGGTCTTCTCTAGTAAAACAGTACCAAGCATTACTCGAAACTGATGGGATTAAAATTGAGTTCGCTCCGGATGGGATCAAAGAGATCGCAAAGATAGCCTATGACATGAACGAAAAACATGAAAACATAGGCGCTCGTAGATTAAACACCATCATGGAAAGGTTATTAGAAGATCTAAGCTTCGAAGGCCCGGACTTACCGGAGAACCAAAGAAGCCTTACAATAGATCAAAAAGCAGTCGAGTCCAAACTCAAAGGGATCGTAGAAGATAAAGACCTAAGTCGCTATATTCTTTAAAACGCCATTTCGCGGAGTGCAGTTAAAGGATATCTCATGTAAACAGTGGTAGTTCTGCTACCAGACGTAATGGTCAGAAGATCCAAAGGATTCAGACCCATAGTATAATATCCTTCATCGATCATAGCGATACCAAATCCCGCACTTTCTTTTTCGTCCAAAAACTCAGGACGGAAGAAATCTGCAGAATTCCCTTGGTCGAACAATTCCTTATGACGAATGCGGGACTCTTCTATCCTTCCAAAATCCATATTATGGATCGGGGAATCGTTACGAATCCTGAAATTCAGTTCATCTTTGGTAATCTTGATCTTAACAGAAATTCGCATTCTGTTTTTCTTAAGTTTAAAACGTATATCAGTGAGGAATTCTTTCTCTTCGTCTTTTAAGATCTGCTTTTTAGCACGGATCCTATCTTCTAACTGAAGAATACTCTGGACTTGTTTTTTGATCTTATCTGGAACCACATACCGATGCATCGCATCACGTAGAGGGGAAGTATCCATAATTATCTCAAGTAGTTCTTCTGCTTCTTCTTGAGTCTCACCAAGCCTTTCTATTTTCTTCAGAAGTTCATCTCTGAAAATTATATGACGGATATTTCCTTTGATCGCGTTTAATAATGCCTCCATGAGTCCGCTGAAAAGATGAAATGCAGCGAGAGGGTTGGCACCGATCTCTTCTAAAAGACCGTTAACGAGTTCGGAAAGAATATCTCTAGTAGGTTTAGTTAGACCTTTCAGTTCTAAATGGAAGAATCGTCTCTGCTTGAGTTCTTCTATATTTTGGAGGATTTGAGCCCCTTTGAGGACAGATTTCTGGTTTGCCATAGGAGGGAACTTAGAAAATTTAGTACAGGTTGGCTTGTGGACTCTATACGGCAAGCTGGTTTTAGAAAGATGGCATCAAAAACCGAAGATTTCGAACTAATCACTCCCGACTTGGGAGACACCGACAAAATTGAACTAGTTCGATGGAATTTTCAGTTGGGAGATCAAATCATTGAAGGATCAGAAGTCTGCGAATTAGTCACAGACAAAGCTTCCTTTCCAATGGAATCTCCGATTAACGGAATATTAGCGAGAATCGACAGAGAGAAAGGATCCATCATCAAAAAAGGAGAAATTTTGGGAATGATCCGGAGGAATGTTTCCGAGTGAAATTGGTCCATTTATCGGACCTGCATTTTCCTGTAGCGCTTCCTTTCACTAGTCTGAAGGGTAAGATGATCCCGGGATATTTAAACTATACCTTTCGGCGTAGGAAAAAATATCCGATCTCTCTCTGGAATGCAATTGTTCGAAAAGTAAAATCCTTAAATCCAGATGCGATCGTTATTTCGGGAGACATTACAAACGTCTCTCATTGGAAAGAATACGACGAGTCCAAAAAAATCCTAGAACCTGTACTCGGGGACAAAACATTTATGATCCCTGGAAATCATGATCGTTATACAGATATTGCAGCCGGTAAAAAAGGATCGGATCTTCCTTATTTCGAAAAATTTTTCTCATCTTGGATGGGAGAAAGTATCCCTCTTAAAAACGGATATCTTCGCATCAAAAAAATAGGAAAACTTGCTCTGGTAGGCTGGGACTCTAATATGCCACTCTCCGTGCTGAACGCATACGGATATGTTGGAGAAGAGATAGTACATTCTACATTAGAATATCTGGAAAAAGAAAAACTGGATGAGTACATTCTAATTTGTCATCATCCTATCTGGAATCCTCCGGAACGCCAGGAAAGCTCCGGTCATAAAATGAAAAACAGGGAAGAAATCGCGGAACTTCTGAAAAAAAGGCCACCTTTAGCCTATTTGCATGGTCATGTACATACGAACTGGGTTAAATATCCAGATCCACAAAAACCATACTATGTGATCAATTCCGCGTCCAGTACCAGAATTTCGGACCAAAGACACCAAAGTGGTTTCCATCTAATGGAATGGAACCAAACAGAATTAAATATTAAAAGATTCTCTTTTTCTAATGAAGAAGGTGAATTCACAGAAACACAAACGATCTCATACCAAGAAAAGGAAACAAATGGCCGGTAAACTCCAACCAATCGATATCCAAAGAGAACTCACTAAAATCAAACATCCTGAGCTTAAAAAAGACATCGTGTCTCTAGGAATGATCGGTTCTCTTGAAATCGGAGAAGAAGAAACAAGTATCATAGTCAAAACTCCTAGCCAGGACAGAAGAGTACAGATCGGATTAGAAGCACAGATCCGTCAGACACTTTCTAAAAAAGAAGGAGTCGGAAAAGTAAAGATCAAGTTCGAAGTAGATCCTAAAATGACTTTGGATGATTCCAACAAAATTCTTGGAGTCAAAAAGGTAATCGCGATCGGTTCCGGAAAAGGTGGAGTCGGAAAATCCACAGTCACAGTAAATCTTGCATCTGCAGCAGCTGCAATGGGATACAAAGTGGGAGTGATGGATGCTGATATTTACGGACCTTCTATCGGAAAAATGTTCGGAGTAAATGGTAAGGTCGCACTCAAAGCAGAAGAAGATAAAATTTATCCATTAGAGAAAGATGGACTGAAGATCATCTCTTTCTCTTTTTTAATAGAAGAGAAACAACCTGTAGTTTGGCGGGGTCCAATGTTAGGGAAGGCGGTAGAACAGTTTCTGTATGATATCGTCTGGGGAGAACTAGACTTCTTATTTATAGATCTTCCACCGGGAACAGGAGATGTACAATTATCTCTTGCTCAGCTCATAGATTTAGACGGCGCAATTTTGGTAACCACACCGCAAACAGTAGCACTTTTAGATGCAAATAGAGCTGCATCTATGTTCCAACAAGTCAAAGTACCGATACTAGGTGTAGTGGAAAATATGAGTGAATTTGTATGTCCAAATTGTGGACACTCTTCCGCGATTTTTTCCAAAGGCGGAGGTCAAAAATTAGCTGATTCTGCCGATACAAAATTCCTGGGAGGGGTCCCACTTACTATGGATGTAATGAGTGCTGGAGAAGCTGGAAAACCGTTGGTTTTTCAAGAACCAGACGGAATTATCGCAAAATCCTATAAAAACATACTCCAAAACCTGACTGAAGAGATAAAAAAGTGGGAATAATACTCTGGGGCCAGTCAGTTAGTACAGAGGGAGGCACACCGTGAAGTTCGAAAAAGGCACAGAGAAGAATCCATCCGGAAACCTCATAGTATATTGCAACGTTGTTGGAGAAAATCCGCTATTTCCGGGCGGCAAAATTATCGCTTCCAACGTAGTGGTTAGTTTCCTCCGAATCGGGGAAAACTTTCCTGTTGTAACATTTCCTCCTGTCTCTCTGGACAGTTACGACGATCTGAAAAGGATCATCACAGATCATTACGACAAGTATGATGTGGTAAAGATTAAAGATTTCGAAATGCCTGCAGGCCAAGAGGATTCCAATTCTTATATCAAAGAAAGAATGGATCATTTTGAAAACGTTGTCATACGATATGTAGAACTATGTAAGAACAGAGAAGGTGGATCTTTCCCTGTCCAAGAAAAAGAACCAGAAGGTGTTAGAGATTATCTGGATGCCTTAGCAAATCTTTCTTTAAAAGTAAGACGCTCAAGCGGGATTGCGAGAGAAGCTTCTCTTCTTCATATGGAAAGATTGGTAGAAACTTTTTCTGGAAAACACCCAGAGTTCGATCTTCATAATTTCCGCAAAGCTCTGGAAGTTCCTGGCCAAACCGGAGAAGAGTTAGTTGGATTATATCTTCAGAAGTTCAATGCCATTTCTTACGAAAGATACGAAGATGCTTCTGATCTAAATAAAAAGATCCAAGCATTAGAAGCAGTTTAATCCGTTCAAAATTCGGGGCCAGCCGGTCCCGGATCTTTTCCTTTTAATCAATAATTCTTTATGGATTCCAGCGAGGATAAAGATCTATCTCTCTTCCTAAAAGCCTGAAAATCCTTGTGGCCATAAAATCTCCTAAGTCTTCCAAACTCTGAGGCATTTGGTAAAAACCAGGAGAAGCAGGAGCAATGATCGCACCTGCATCATGAAGTGCTAACATATTCTCTAAATGAATTCTATTATAAGGAGTTTCTCTAGGAACTAAGATTAATTTTCTTCTTTCTTTTAAGGTTACGTCAGCCGCTCTTTCAATCAAATTTTCAGTGATCCCTGTGCGGATCGCAGCAACAGTTTTCATTGAGCAAGGAAGTACCACCATCCCTTCCCAAATATTAGAACCAGAAGCTATATCAGCACCTATATCTTCGAATTTTCTAAGATGAAATTTATGAACTTGTTTAGGATTCCATTTTTTACGCACAAACTCGAGGACATCTTCTCCGGTTTGAACATTTGCCTCATATTCTTCTTTAAACACTCGGATAGAAGCCGGGCTCGGAACAAACCAGGTCTCTCCTGGAATTTCCATAAGTGCTTTTAAAAATCTGGCCGCATAAATAGAGCCACTTGCCCCAGCCATTGCAAGTACTAGTCTTAAAGGTTTTTCCTCGCTCATCTTAAAACCTGGAAAATAGAGAAACTAAACTAGGGCCCTTTTCTGCCAAAATTCCTAAAAAGATCACAAGAGAGATCCAAGAATGGATCTGATAGAAACTAGGTGGAAAATTTCCGTCTTTATTTTCGGAGGCAATCTTTTGTTCTCTAAATAGTAAATAAGCTACGAATATTAAAAATACCCAGAAGGCTCCTTGAAAACCTGCATACCATGCTGCCGCGGAGAGAAAAGAAATAGAAAGAATATGAGAAATTCTTGATATTATAAAAGAATCCTTTTCTCCAAACTGAGCAGGAACAGAATGTAATCCTTCTTTTTTATCAAATTCTCTATCTTGTAAAGCATACAGAATATCAAATCCGGCCAAATTAAAAGCGAGTCCTAAAGTCCAAAGTCCAGCGATCCACGAAAATTCTTCTCTGATTGCGATCCAAGTCGCAAGAGGCGCTAAACCAATCGTCAAGCCCAGATAAAAATGGCATAAAAAGGTAAAACGTTTTGTATAAGAATAAGTTAATAAAAGAAATAGAGTAGGGAAAGAAAGATAAAATGAAAGTGGATTTAAGAACCAACTCCCTATAAAAAATACAAGAGCAGAGCCAATGATAAAAATCACAGCCATAAAATCTGAGATCTGACCACTCGGGATCTCTCTATTTGCTGTCCTTGGATTTTTAGCGTCTATCTTACGATCTGCCCATCTATTAAATCCCATGGCGGCACTTCTTGCACCGACCATACAGACCAAGATCCAAATCAATTTTTGGCCCATGGTAAGAAGAGTAAGACTAGGCTCTTGTAAGATCGCGAGAACAAATGCAATCCCTGCAAATGGAAGAGCGAATAAAGTATGGGAGAATTTTATAAATCGACCGTATTTGCCTAGAGTAGCAAGAGTATTGGAAGCCATCAGAGGAAGTCTTATAGAATACTGTTAGTTAGAAAGCAGATTTTTTAGAACCAAAACGAAAATGGATGATTTTTTGACCTCCCGAAGAAATCCTCGTATCTATGATCCAAAACACGGATACCAAGCCGAATCCAAACGTTTCTTCTGAGGAAATTGATTCTTTATTAAGAGAGATAGTATCTTCTCCAGAACTACATTTTAAATGGTTAAATACTCTTTCTCTTTTGGAACATATCGGTTCTCGTAAAATTCATACAAGCCAATCGGGAGCATTACTCTCCGAAATGGTTTTAAGACATGCTTCCGAAGAAGCAAGACATGCCGCTTATTTTAAAAAATTAGCATTAAAAGTAAAACCTGACGGAACTCAAAACTTCGAAAAGGATTCTTTGCTTTGCGGATTTTCCGCTGTTTCCTATTTCCAGAAACTCGATCTTTCTGTGGAGAGATCTTTTGCATCTGAAAACTTTCCTAAACACATTAAATCATTTCTCTGCTATCTATATGTTACAAAATTAATAGAAGAAAGAGCCGGATTGGTCTACGAAACCTATGACCAGATTTTGGATCAAAAGAATATCGGAATTTCCGTAAAAGGTATCATCAAAGAAGAAGAATCCCATCTATCCGAAATGGATTCTAAACTTTCTGAAATGGATCCTAAATTCGAATCTAGAACATTAGAATTTAGAGAAAAAGAACAAAAACTTTTCCAAAAGTACTTTCAAAATTTAAGAAAAGAAGTTTTTCAATACTCTTTAACCAAATGAATTTTCTTCCGAAATTCGAGATCAAAAAACTAGGCGCTCTGATTGTTTTAGTCGGCCTAGTAATCTTAGGACCTTCTTTACAAACCCAATCTTCTCCATCGGAAAGAAAAGATTCTCCGATCGGACTTGTGGTTTATTGTCCTCTACAATCTGAGAAAGAAACTCCATTTGATTTCGAAAGAACCTTGGGCCTTTGGTACAAAAGGTATAAACAACAAAAAACCCAAGAAGGAGGGGGGGCAATTCTACTTGTTTCTGCGCCTTTTCTGCCTAAAACTTCTGATGAAATTGAAAGACTGAAAAAAAGTCTGGGCGCTGAGATCATATTCGCTGGTCATCATTCTATTATTCCTAAAAAAGAAAATGTACAACCTTCTAGCAAAAAAGCTAAAAAGAAGAAGGTTACAAAAAAGAAAAAGAAAGCTACTGCAAAAGCAGAAGATCCTAAACCAAAGATTTCCTCAAAGAAAAAAGGTAAGAAGAAGGCTCCTAAAGTTTCCGCCAAAGTACAGCCAGTGATACCTCCTGGAATTTTAACAGTGAAGGAAGAAGGCGGACTAAATTTTGTATTTTATTCTCCTTCTCCCCAATCATTACAAGAAGATGAAAAAAATCAATCTACTTGGCTTGCAGACTTCAAGGCACAATTCTCTAAAACATTCGAATCTCAGATATTCCACTTTTTGCTCGCACAAGATCCGAGCGAAAAACCAAAAGAAGATCTAAACCCAATTGCAGAAGGATTATCCAATTTCAAAAAAGAACTTTCAGATACTTTACCTTCTATCGTTCTATTATCTTCTCCAAGAGCTTTGCGTTTCTTTAATGGAGAATATAGTTTTGGATGTGGAGCAACACCTGATTCCTTAAAGATCAGCGTTTTAGAGTTATTTTTTAGGAATGGAAGACTGATCCGAATCAACGAAGAAGTCCAAACCTTAAATTCTAAAGAATCCAATAAGTCCTGGATCCTGGAATAAAGACTTCTTATCCTATTCTGTAAATCTAAACGAATTTACAGATTCTCTTTCTTTCAAAAATTGACTGTATGAGCTTGAATTGCGGAATCGTAGGACTTCCAAACGTAGGAAAATCAACCATATTTAACGCATTGACCAAGGCCGGTGCAGAAATGCAAAACTATCCGTTTTGTACAATCGAACCGAACAAAGGAATCGTAGAAGTTCCAGATGTAAGACTGGACAGGCTCGTAGAACTTTATAAACCCCAAAAAAAAGTCCCTGCAATCATGGAATTCGTAGATATCGCAGGACTTGTTAAAGGTGCAAGCCAGGGGGAAGGCCTTGGAAATAAATTTCTTTCTCATATCCGTGAAGTTGACGCGATCTGCCATGTGGTCCGCGCATTCGAAGACGAGAATATCACACATGTTCACGGCAAAATTGATCCAGTAGAAGATGCACAAGTAGTTACAATGGAACTTATTTTTGCAGATTTGGAATCGGTAGAAAAACAGTACCAAAAAATTTCCAGAAATGCAAAAGCAGGAAATAAAGAAGCACAAGAAGCTACAGCAGTTTTAGATAAGATCATGGCGGTTTTGAAAGAAGGAAAACCGGCAAGACTCGCAGATATCAAACCGGAAGAACAAAAACTAGTTAAAACATTCAACTTAATCACTTCTAAACCTGTTCTATACGTTGCGAATATCACAGATAAAGCAGCGATCGCTAAAGAAAATCCGATCGTTGAATCCGTAAAAAAAATGGCCCAAGCAGAAGGAGCGGAAGTAGTTACTCTCTGCGGAAAATTCGAGGAAGAAATTTCAGGTCTAAGCAAAGAAGAACAATTAGAATTCTTAAGTGAGATCGGAGAGACAAGTAGCGGACTTGACAGAATGATCCAAGCTGCTTATAAACTTCTGGGACTTGTAACATTCTTCACAGCTGGAGAGGTTGAAGCGAGAGCCTGGACAACAGGTGTAGGAAGCACTGGACCAATCGCTGCATCCGTAATCCATTCAGACTTCGAAAAAGGATTTGTTCGCGCAGAAGTAATGAAGTTCGAAGACCTGGACAGAACTGCAAGTCCGAACAAAGTAAAAGAAGAAGGTAAACTAAGAATAGAAGGAAAAGAATATATCGTCCAAGACGGAGATGTTATTTTCTTTAGAGTAAACGCTTAAACACGTTTGCCGCTACTTTCTTTACGATAAGAGTTAGGATTAGTTCCAGTTAATTTTTTGAATTCCAGATAGAATGCTGATCTGGAACTAAATCCTGCCTTTGCACCTATCTCTGTAGTGTTCTCGTCCGGGAACTCATTCAATAATACTTTAGCTTCTTCTACTCTATACTGATTGATTAGAGATGGGAAATTGGTCTTGAACTCAGTATTGATCAACTCAGAAAGCTGATGGATCGTGATCCCAAGTTCTTTAGCCATATGTTCTTCTTTTAAAGACTTGGTCAGATAAATTTTTTCTTTCTCTAATAAGGATTCAATTTTAGCTACAAAGTCTTTTATATCCAAGGAAGAAAGATGGGTTTTACGATTGGAACCTTCTTCTTCTTTTCTTCTTAATATCTCTCTTGATAATAATGATACGAACACAGTCAAAGGAGGTAAGTAATACAATACTCCAAACACTGCCATTCTATTATAAGGATAGAAGTCGAAATGGAAAATTGTCTTGTACAGATCCAGAAGAAGGAAGATCCCCCAAACGGAGATAAAGAACATTTCGTAGACGGTATTATTCCGGATGGAAGAAATATGGGTCTTTCCAAAATAGAATAACATACATCCATAATTCAGTACTAAAACCAAAATCCGATGGTCATACCAGAATTGGTAGAGTGGAATGAGAGGATATAAGATCCCCGCAATACATACTAACCAGAAGAATGGAGATCTATAGACCACACCTGAATTTTCCTTATTCCATGCAGCCAAATAGAAGAAGAAGACTATATGAGTGATTCCCAAAAATAGGAAGTAATTATGACGAAATAGGTTGTTCTCATTTCCTACGATGGATGCGAATTCTTTTCCATGCAGAAAATAAAGTGTGGCTGCTACCGCGGTTAAGTGCAGAGGCAGGGTCAAAAACAGGATTTTTCGGGATTTAAAATACAGATATAAATTATAACCAAACGCCAAAAACAACACGAATCCTACACTTAAAAATAGGACTGATCTTAGCCTTACGATTACCATATAATCATCTTCTGATAATAATCGAACTGGATAATTGATGTCCTCATTCGAGAGTACGTAAAGGTAGAAGGTCCGTTCTTCCTTTGGCTCCAAACGTATATTAAAATGGGGAAGTGGAGAAATGAAATCGTTCCAGATAGGATCCAAGTCGTAACCTGCAAATCCTGCCTCAAAATTTCCCTTGGAATCTACTGAACAAAGTTCCGCGTCAGGAACATTTAACCAAAGTAGAGCCAGGGTCCTATGAAGTTGTTCTTTTCCATCGTTTGCGAGCCTGAATCTCAGCCAATTTCCGGACTGGCTTCTTTTTAAACGTAAAACATTCCCAGTATTATGATGCCATTCCAACTGATGGAGAGAGGAAATTGTTTCCGGTTTGCAATGTCGAAACTGGTATCCTCTGTATCTGTATTCCATTTTTGAACTGATATTTTCTACAGGAGAAGAAGGGCTCAGTCGAATTACATCTGCAGAGGGAAGAATCGGTGCTGCACTTAAATTTGCTCCAGTAGCACTAGCACCCAAAAAGAATAGAATCAGAAATCGAAAAATGATATTTGAAAGGAAGGAATTTCGGATCCTATAACTGGATTGTTTCATTTAAGCCTAATACCAGTGAATCCCTTTCCAGGTAGGATACCAGGTATTTTTCCCGAGTCACCTTATTTTTTACCTAAAATAATACCTAGGTCGAGTTTAGTTCAAAATTATAAGAAATTCCAAAAACCTAAACTGACGTATCTAAATTTATAATCTTGGAATTTTAGATTTTCCAGATTTATGCAAATTTTCAAAGGCAATAATAAATCTGAAAGCAGGAGATCTTGGGTCCATTCTTGTACGCTTTCAGAGGAGAAAACTAATTCTATTTCGTTAGTTAAATTAGCCCTAAAGTATGATGCCAGGCTGTCATTATCTATTCAAAATCCAAATGTTCTGCTGATAATTTCAGCAAAGAATGTCCAAGAGTTTAAATCTTAGAAAATTTTTACTGAATCGGAATTTTTTAGTGTCCAATTTTATAAGTTTGGAAGGTCTTGTATAAAATAAGTTCGTCCCCTATTACGGAATAGAACAAAAAAGTCGGGAAACCTGGACACAAAACCCGAGGAGAAAAAACCAAATGGCAGATTCGGCGATTTTACAGAACATACTAAACCCACCGGTACTGTTCTTCTTTTTAGGAATGGGAGTCATCATCTTCAAATCAGATTTGGTGATCCCAGAGGCTTTATCGAAATTCTTTTCGATGTATCTACTTTTCGCGATCGGATTCAAGGGAGGCCACGAGCTTTTCAAGACCCCTTTTAGTTCCGAGCATGCACTAACTCTATTAGCATGTAGTATCATGGCTACTTTGGTGCCAATCTACGCTTATTATATTCTTAAAGTTAAATTAGAGAAACATAACGCTGCGGCCTTAGCCGGGTCATTTGGATCTATTAGTGCGGTAACTTTCGTAACTGCAGGTGCTTATCTTCATAATTTAAACATTGAATACGGTGGTTTTATCGTAGCTGGTATGGCTCTTATGGAATCTCCTGCGATCGTAATCGCAGTTATTCTCGACAGACTTTCTAAGAACAGAGCAAACGGTGGCGGATCCATTAACTGGAAAGCTCTTCTTCATGAAGCATTATTCGGATCTTCTATCTACCTTTTAGTAGGCGCTTTAATCGTAGGTTATTTGACTGGAGACAGCGGCTGGAATGCTGAGAAACCGTTTACTGAAGACTTATTTAAAGGAATCCTAACATTCTTCCTTTTAGACATGGGAATCTCCGCGGCAAAAAGATTCAAAGAACTTACTCACGTAGGTTTCTTCCTAATTGCAGCAGCTATTCTTTTAATGGTGATCAACGCGAGCATAGGATTACTTCTTACTAAAGTAATTCATATGCCAGAAGGTGATGCATTGATGTTCGTAGTTCTTTGCGCTTCCGCTTCTTACATCGCGGTTCCAGCAGCAATGAAGGATATGATCCCGGAAGCAAATCCGAGTATCTATCTTACGGTGGCATTATCTATCGTATTCCCGATCAATATTATCCTCGGGATCCCATTGTATCACTACTTAGTTAAAGCTATCATGTAGGGTATTTTCCCCCTCCGGGACGAAATCTCGGAGGGATTATTTTTGCTTAATACAAAAAAATGTAAAATTCTTTGGACAAAATCCGAACTGAAACTTCGGATTTTTGTATCCGGTTTCGAATTTTAGGAGAAATTTCTAATATTCGAATCTACTAAAACACGGAGTACCAATATGAAACTGTTTCGATTCCTTAAAACAATTCACCAAATCCGACCGATCGGTAAATTCAGTTTAATTCTACTGTTTTTAACCGTAGGTTCCCCAAGCGTATTTTCTCAAGCGGCCAACAAAGGCACAGTAACAGCGGAACCAACCCCGACACCGGTTACTGCAACTCCTCAAAAGTCTGCAGCAGAGGAAGAAGATAGTTATGTTTCTCCTATGAAAACTAGCGGTCTTACTCCTGATTACACTCGAAGCATGTTCTTCGAACCGGAATTGGGAAAAAAAGTCGCGAACCATAAAAAAGCATGGTTAAATGATTGGATCAGAATAGGAGCATATGTTCGCCCTAGATATGAAGACAGATACAACCTAGCATTCGATAAATCGAATAAAGGTTATACCTCAAGAGCAATGCAAACATCTCAGGTATTCTTCATAATCGATCCAAGTCCTTATTTTTCTGCAAAAGTTACCTTTCAAGATGCGAGAGTCTGGGGAGGAGAAACTCCAGCTAGCGTAGGAGACGTTCGTGCGAACGTTTTCGATGGAGCAGGGGCTACTACAACGAGTAATCCTGCTGCAGGATCTGGAACTACTATCCCAAGCCAAACAACCCTTCGAGAAGCTTTTATCATTTTGAAAAAACTTCCGTTGGATGCTAAGGTTCAGGTAGGTAGACAAATTTTGGCTTATGGTGACCAAAGATTACTTGGTGGCGCCAACTGGACAATGAACGGCTTGTCTTATGATGGAGCCCGTATTATGTTCGATCAAGACAATTACAAGATCCACTTCTTCGGAACTAAAATTGCAGCTAACCAAAACGGTGTAAACGGAGTAGTTTCGGCTAACGCTCCTATATCAATCACCGACCCGGTTACCAAAAAAGCCACTGTAGTAAACCCTGGACAACCTGATCAGTATATCGTGGGTACGTATAACTCAGTAACTACAAAAGATTGGTTCACTCTAGATGTTTATTCCATCGGGCTTTTGACAAAAAAGACTGCGATTGCAGGAGCTAAATCAGATTTAGATCTTTATAATAACTCTTGGGCAAAACAACAAAGTGATCTGATCACAACAGGATTCAGAATCACAAACAGAACTGCAAATAACAACCTTCCTAAAGATGGACTCTGGGGAGCTTGGGATTGGGCAATCGAAAGTGCATGGCAAAGTGGAGCCACTGGACAAAGAAACGTAAAAGATCCTCTTTTAGATTCTTATGTGCAGAACAATGTTGCTGGAATGTCCGGACAAAGTTATGGGACCCAAGCACAAAGATATTCTGGATCTATGCATGTTCTACAAACCGGTTATACTTTTTTTGAAAAGTTAAGAGCAGGTTTCCAATATACTTACGCTTCCGGGGATAGAAACCGCACGGATGGAAGTAACGGAACTTTCCAAACTCTTACTAACCCAAGATTCGGGGTATTCCCTTATTGGAATAACGTAGCAGGTCTTTCTGAAAACATTGATACTAAAAACTTAAGTTCTTATAATTTCAATTTTTCGTATAAGACCGATCATTACGGAACATTCTTCGTTGCTTATATCGTTAATAACAAGGTTCAAACTCAGGATGCTTGGTATGCGATCAATGGTACTGCAAACACTGGAGCTTCTACTGAAAGTAACGGTGTTGGACAGACCCAGATCACAGTAGGCGGAACAGGAAAGAATATCTACAACGAGTTTGACTTTACTTGGATGTACGTTGTAAACGATTACGTCTCGATCTGGATCGGTGGTGGTATCTTGAGTGCAGGTAATGCTGTTAAGAATCAGAGAAACGCTCTCTATCATTACAATCTTCAACCTGTAGGAACTGAATCTGCAGGTCTTCATTTGAACACAGGAGTTGCGACAGGAGCGAACGGAACAGCCTCTATGGCTCATATGTTCTTCTTCCAAGTAAACGCAGGCTTCTAAAAAAGGAACACGTATGACAGTATTGGCTTATCTATCCGTCATAACTTCTCTCCTTGCACCTTTCTTAATTGGAAATGTGCTCGGAGTAGATTTTTTCGGGAAAGATAGTTCGATCGGTCTTGGGTTATCTCTCCAAGCGATACTAGGCAGTTTTATAGCCGTATATGTATACGGTTATGAAAAAGAAAGAAAGGCGTTGGTCATTTTTGGCTACGCCGTTTTTTTCCTAAGCACAGGGATTTGTTACCTGGTTGGAAAAAGTTTATGGCTGGTTCTTTTCTGGGAATTATCCACGATAAGCGCTTTTCTTCTTTATATTGGAGGCAAATGGAATGACGCCTCTATCCGAAGTTTCGTGGCATTAGTTGCTGCAGGCGGGATCGGTGCCTTCTGTTTTACGTTCTGGATCTTTTCCAATGATCCAAGATCTGGATTATTTTTCCTGATCTTGGGGCTTTTGATCAAGTCAGCATTTTTCGGAGTTCATTTCTGGTTGCCGGAAGCTCACGCAGGAGCACCTGCTCACGCTTCTGCTGCCTACTCCGGATTATTAGTGAATCTACCTCTTGTATTATTTTCTAAATTTGCTCTTCCACTTTTACCTGGAACTCATTATACAACTGTTTTGATACCGTTAGCCGGAATCGGAGTATTATGGGCAGGGATCACTGCATTATTCAGCAAAGAAGTTAAAAAATCCATCGCATACAGTACGGTGGAGAATATGAACTTTTTGTGGTTGAGTTTACTTATCTCTGCGTATTGGCAATCCAGCGAGCAGGAAAGTTTAAGAATGCTCAGTAAAGCATTCGGAGTTCTTTTCCTGATCTCACTTGTTCATCACAGTATCAGTAAAACATTTCAGTTCTTATTTTTCGGATATCTTACTAAATTATCAGGAAAATCCGAATCGGATGAAAATACAGGTATTGGAAGGATCAGTGGAATTCCTACATTTTTAGCCGCAATCGGGACCATGAGTTTTCTTGCGATTCCCGGAACCACAGGCTTCTTATCCGAATCCACATTTATTAAATTATTATCAGCAGTTTTAGAAGTTACAGATACAAGTGCAGCACTCGTTCTTCCACTTCTTATTTTAGTCTGCACAGGTTTAGCGGTAGGAGCTGCGGCTCACTTAAAACTTTTCCTAGGACTTGTTCTTTCTAGACCTCGTACAAATTTCGAAGATCACGGAAAGAATACGACAATCAATATTTCCTTATTCTTAACTGGTGCCTTGATACTGATCTCACCTCTGATCATTCTTAGTCTCACGAACTATTATGCAGTGAGAGTGGATTGGTTAGATTTCTCTTGGTTTAGAGGGATCGGTATCTTGAACGTAATTGGTTTAGTCATACTGTTAAGCGTAGGGTTGTTAGGACTCAGACATAAGATCAAAGAGAGAAAACTGTGGGATTGTGGCGGCTTATTCGGCGGATCGGAGGTAGCGATCGCAAGTTCAGCACTTTCCGATCCGCTAGCCGCTCCTTTAGGCAGATATTTTGCCGATGAAGCGGGCAATTCCAGATTGGACAAAGGGTTCATTAAGATTTTATTAAGAATTCTTTCTTCTTTGAAAGCTAAGATCAGGGGAGCGGATGATGAGTCCATCTCTGTAGACTTAACTTATTCTTCTTTCACTGTATTAACAATTTTGATCGTTATCATCATCGTTCGTCTTGCGGAGGGAGACATATGGTCACAGCTACTTTCCTATTGGGCATTCTGATCCAGATTTTAGCCTTTATATCTCTTCCTTTCTTATGTGGAGGTATTCTCCAAAAGATCAGAGCATATGCTCAAGGTAGAAGAGGGGCACCTGTTCTACAGATACTTTATGACACAGTTCGAATGATCAAAAAAAGCCCAATCGACGGTCCTTTCTCAGGATTTTTCTCTGAGAGTTCCGCAATATTTGCTTTTGCTTTCGGATTAGTTTTATGGTCCTTGGTTTCTTTCGAATGGGCTTCCTTATTACTAATCCCATTTTTGATAGGAATGATTCGATTTGCGACTGTGGCATACGCAGTTGAGAATGGAACTTCTTTCGGTGGAATGGGCGCAGCAAGAGAAACTCTTCTCTTTATCTTTGGAGAACCAATCCTGATCCTAGTGCTTGTAGTATTAGAATCTAATGTAGTATTCCACGAAAACTTCGCACATATCTCTTTTGCGATCCTGTTTTTCTTGGGAGCGACATTGATCGTTCTTTCCGAACTCGCAAAACCACCGTTTGACGATCCGAGAACTCACTTAGAACTTACAATGGTTCATGAAGCAATGTTACTTGAGGCGTCTGGAAGGACTAGAGCATTTTTCGAACTCGCTCACCAATTCAAAACTGCTTCTTTGTTCTTACTTCTTACCAAACTTGGATTAGAACATGTGGAAGTTTTCTTAGGAGTTTCTTCCGTTCCTATCTGGAAAGAATTAGCATCCTTTGGAGGAGCCATTCTTCTCTCCGCATTAATCGGTTATTGGGAAGCAAACAGTACCAGAAGAAAATGGATTTGGATCCCTGAATTACTCGGACTGAATTTTATCTTCATGCTGATCTTGGGAATTCTTCTGAAGCTAGGTAAATAAATATGAGCGCAGATGTTAGTTATCTTATCATTCTATTGACCGGCGTGGTCATTCTTTTAGAAAACAGGCTAAAAAGGGTAGTTATCCTTTTAGGTATTCAAGGTTTTCTTTTACTTCTTCCTTTATACCAAGAAGAAAGTGGAGGCGGTTTCCATTCTATCTTTTTAGCAGCAATGGTGATCGTGTTCAAAGGGATCCTAACTCCGATCATTCTTTTTTGGACTGCGAGAAGAATACATTCTCCAGAATCAACTTTTCCTAAAGTAGGTTATCTTCCTACACTCGCGCTTTTGTTCGCGGGTGCAGCGGCTTGTTACTTCTTTATGGATATAGTTTCGGCATTCTTTGGAAAAGCTCATCAACATGGATTATTATATGTCCTTCTTCTAATATACATCGGAGTAATCGGATTTATTGTAAGAAGGAACTGGATAGGTGTGATCGCATGTTTCAGTATCTTTGAGAACGGAACATTCTTACTCACTCTACTTCTAAAATCAGGAGTTCCGATCGGAAGCGAGTTCGGATCCTTCTTGGATGCTGTATTGATCATAGGAGCGGGTGCCGCACTTAGGATCAATAGCGAACAATATAAGGGGGAAATATCCAGATGAACTTCGATATTCTTTTAGGGATCGGGGCAGGTGTTTTTGTCCTAATTTTCCTAACTTATGTTTTAGCTCCTACAAAGAACCAGACAAACTTACTTTTCTGGTCGGTATTACTTGTTATATGTGCCGCGATCAATTTTGCAGTCTGGATTATCAGGGATTGGAATGAAGAAGGTACTACACTACAGTGGGTTTTGATAGAAGCGACAACGTTCGTAGGCGCTTTGCTCATCTCTTCCAGTAGAACTGCAAAATCATTTCCGATCGCTTGGAAATTTTTGCTGATCAACTCCTTCGGACTTGGTATCGCATTCTTAGGAATTATACTAATTCGTTCTTCTTTGCATGTGATCAATCAGCCGATTGAATTTTTAGCGGCAAATTCTTCTTCTCATCCTGAAATCATCTGGGTAGAGATCGGCCTTTGGCTCGCGATCTTCGGATACACTGCTAAGCTTGGGCTTTTTCCAAATCACGTGTGGATAGAAGATACTTATGGAGAAAGTCCTACTCAAGTTTCTTCCTTACTTTCTGCATTCATTCCTGTTTCGGTTTGTTTTGCACTTAGACCTTTTGTTCATTTAGATCACCAACTTTTCCCTCACACATTCAGCGGAGCGGATGGTTTATTGGTCTTAGGAATATTAACGATCTTCTTAAGTATTTTTGCAGTATATGATCGCGACGATATCAGAAGGATTTCTGCAAAAGTTGCACTTTTCCATACAGGAGCTTTAGCGGTTTTCCTTTGGATGGACCTAAGCGATACAGCATTTTTATTCATGATGGCGACTAACTTGGTGGTGAAATCACTTTTATTCATCAGCATGGGAATAGTAAGAATGGATGCCGGAAAAAGAGAGCTTCATAAGATCATACAAGCAGACTCGATCAACAAACCTGCTTTATCTCTATTTATCTTAGCTCTCTTCTTAGCATTCGTGATGCCAGGATCACCAATATTTGTAACAGATATAATTCTGATCAAGGCTGGACAGATTGACGGAAAAACATTCGTGATCTTAGTTCCGATCTTAGGAATAGTATTTTTCGGAGTGATGTTATATAAACTCGCACCTCTGCTGAATATCAAAGGAAGACCATTTTCAAAAGATCTTTCTACCATTCTTAGGATCAGAATGACCAACGGATTTTTCCTACTTCTACTTCTTCTCAGCACAGGCTGCTGGGGATTTTACCTTTTATTACAAGGTGTATTATGAAAAACGTTACCGGAATTTTTCACACTTCGGAAACGAAACAAACTCATCGTTTCTGGTTAACTCGGGAAGGAATAGAGAAAGAAACTCTTTCTAAAACCGCAGAAAAAAGTTTATATGAGGATCATTCCAATCCGATTTGGGTCCTCAGACATAGCCTCGGAACTGACCAAGGCGCTGAAGATTATTCTTCCATGGATTACGAGAAATATCTATCTCAGGATAGAAAACATCTTCTCGAAAAATTCCTGACCAAATCCGGGATCAAGGATTTAGTTTATAGAGGGATCAATGTTCCTGTTCCGAATTCTTTTTATTCACATGCAGTTGGACCGATCCATGCAGGAGTAATCGAACCTGGCCATTTTCGTTTTATAGTAGAAGGAGAAGAGATCCAAAACCTGGACATTCGTCTTGGTTTCCAAAAAAGGGGCCTTCTAGAAAAAATGAAAGGCCTGAATAAGGACTCTATTTCTTCTTATGCAGAAGCAATTTCAGGTGATTCTACAGTTGCATACGCAATCGCATTTAGTAAAGCATTCGAAGAAGCTCATGGTATCCAAGTTCCAGAAGAAGTAAACTTCGCAAGAACTGTTCTTTTGGAGATAGAAAGGATTGCTATCCATATCGGAGATATGGGAGCGATTGCGGGTGACGTAGGTTATTATCCTCTCCAAGGTGTATGCGCAATGCAAAGGGGAGTCCCTCTCGGAGTAATGGAAGCTCTAACCGGTTCTCGCTTCGGAAGAGGAGCCTTAAGCCCAGGAAAAGTAAGACTTAAAAAAGAGCTGACTGAATCTATCCTAAACGATCTGGCAAAAAGGATCCAAGATGTTACTTCTGATGTTGCCAGCCATTTCGAAAGAGCTGCAAACAAATCTACAAACAGGGAAAGATTACAAATCTGCGGAGTGATCACACATAAGCAGCTCAAAGATCTAGGTTTTGTTGGAATGGTAGAAAAATGCACAGGCCATTCCAGAGATCTTCGTCACCACGATTCCAGTTATTCTCTCGCAGGAGATTCCATTAATTTGGATCTTGATGCTGGTCAAATGAAAGGAGATGCTTGGGCAAGATTCTATCTTCGTTATGAAGAATTGAAGAATAGCGGACGTTGGTTGGCTAAAGCAATCCCAGTATTAAAAAACTTTCATACAGTCTACGAAAGTTTCCAAAAAATAAAAGTTTCCAAAGCAAAATCTGGAGTGTATTTCGGCGCTGCAGAAGGGTGGAGAGGCCCAGTCTTAGCTTCCTTCTCCCTAAATTCTTCCGGAGATATTTCAGAAGCTTATGTAAGAGATCCTTCCGTTCTGAACTGGCATGCGTTGGAGCTTGCAGTTAGAGGGGAGAATATCGGGGATTTTCCTCTGAATAATAAATCTTTCAACCTCAGTTATGTGGGAGTGGATCTATGAAACAAATCCAGGAAATCATTAATATATTCCGTCCGGCAAAAAATCTAAATTTCGAAAAAATGGGACCTACCAATCCGAATGCGAGAGGTATTCCAGTACCAGCTTCTAAAAAGGGATTTCATTTAGATAAATCCATAGAGAAGGTTTGTCCCACTGGAGGATTAAAAGTATCCTCTTCTAAAGAAGTGACAATTGACTACGGAGCATGTTTACAATGTGGCCATTGTGTAGAAGCTTCTGCAGGACAATTAGAAAATTCAGGATTCATCCACGTATATTCGGTAGACAGAGAAGCATTAAAAGTACGTTATATAGATGGAGTTCCAGCAAATTACGAGGAAGAAGTTTCCGAAAACGTAAAACAATTCCGTAAGATCACTAAAAACACAGGCTTCCAGTATAGAGAAGTAGCCGCAAGCGGCAATAACGCAACAGAAGCAGAGATAAATGCTAGCTTTAACGCAGTTTTCGATAGTGAAGCAAGTATGGTAAGAGTGGTGGCTTCCCCCAAACATTCAGATGCAGTTGTATTCGCAGGACCTGTCGGACCGAATATGGAAATCCCTCTCCAAGTTGCTTGGGATACAACCCCAGGACCAAAAGCACTTATTGCCTGCGGAACTGAAGCTGTTTCAGGCGGATTATTCCAAAGAGGAAAATTACCGAAAGAGCCGGACTTGTTTATCGGAGGAGATCCTCCAAGACCAGATGTAATCGTAAGCGCATTCCGTTATTTGATGGGCAAGAAGAAGTTCTCCTTTAGAGAAGAACTCTCCAAATTCATTTCGGAACGACGCTCTAAATCTTAAATTTCATCCGGAAGCTTTTACGTAGAAGTGATCATCTCTCCTGCGTAAAACGCTTCCTTCGTTTTTAAACCCATTCCTGAAAATTTATCTTCTCCGTTTATATCGGAGATCACATCTGTAGGATAAGAAATCCTTGGATCTAGTTTTGTATGGATCGGATAAAATCTTTTCTGGTCCAAATACGAGTAAGTAGTCAAGATAACCACTTCTTGATTTTGAAATACTGTTTCCAAATTACGGACCATCGTATTCACGCGAGAAGAAACATTTTCATTAAAATCTTCCCAGCTCCTAAGCTCTCCTGAAATTTCTACATTCAAATGAATGATTGCAGGGTAGGGCTTTGGATCATTCTGCCGATTCTTATCCAAAACTTTTTTGGCAACAAGCAATGCATCCGTATCATCCCCTCTTCCCGTTTTTACCAGAACCGCTTTATTTCTTTGTAATAGTTCGAAACCTTCTCCATAACAGATCAGCTCTTCTGCATGATCCAAATGTTTCCAACGTTCTTCCGCAGCTAATTTAGAAAGTTTACGTTTTTGGTTTAAAGTATAAGCCACATTCCAGATGATCTGGTACAACAAACTTGGAAGAAGTGTAGAAGGTAATTCCTTGATCCCAGAAAGTTTCTGATAAACCGCGTGAAATAGATCCGGTTGTATTAATTTTTGGATTTCTATTTCTCCAGCAGAAATGATTGCAGAAATCTCACGGATCAAGAATGATTTAAGAGAAAGAGAAGTTTGAAAATCCGCATAAAAATCAGGAACCTTTCCAGAAAACAGTTCTTCAGGAGTCTTAAATCCAACATTTTTAGAAATTGCTGGATCCTTAATTTGGTATTTTAAAAAAGCAGAATGAAATATTTCAGAAGGTTCATTAAACCCAAAATTTGCTACTATTTCCTGGGAATCTATAATAGTTCCATCATCAAATATCAAAGTTTCAGACATCATATCCGTATTTGTAATGCCTTCGATCACATAAAGTTGCTCTTTCGGGAAAACTTTTCGAACTGCTTCTGCTTGAGCCTTAATGGCGGCGCGGGCTGCCTCTTCATTTCCGCCGTGTGCAGCACAACCTAATCCAGGGATATCTGACCTATGCATATACGCAATGAATAACGCAGGCATCCCAGGAGTGTTGCATAACGCGTCATTCACAACTCTATCAATACGATTCCAGAACCAAAAATTATTCAAGTTAGTAGAAACAATATTTCCATCAGTTCTACCAAAACGGATCGTAGTAACAGGATATCCCTTTAACTTACTTCCGTGAACCCTTCCGTCTATACATTTAGTAACGAGTACTTTAGGAGTTCTTAAACTAAATTCACGGATCACATGTTTCATTCTATGAATCGTTTCCGATTGTAGAATGTTTTCTTTTAAATATTGATCTATGTATTCATTTGCCGGTCCCAATTGAATTCTCCTATTTTTAAGTCCGTAGAATACTTTCCCAATCCAGCAAACTTCTATTTATAATTCTCAGAATAATAAAATCCTCATCTCTTGGAAATCCATTTATGCGACAGAAGAATGGTCATAAGTTGAATAAAACATGAAGTCTTATATTCGAGTTATTCATCTTATGTTCAGGCTATTTACATCTAAAATCGGAGTATAAAAAGTCTGAAAAAAAGATAAAAACTCAGAGAAATAAATACAAAAGAGGTTTGACCGGTTGGGCGACGTAATTAATATGGTCTTTACGCCTGAAGGATATCGCCCGGGAGGGAAAGAGCCTGAG
>NZ_NPDR01000013.1 GCF_002811765.1 Leptospira saintgironsiae
TTCCTCATAACCTTACTGAACATTCTCAAATTAGTACGCGACAGCGATCGCAGCGGAAATCCGGCAATGCACCATTTATGGTGCTTTGCTGATTGGAGCGTAGAGCGCGGCCGTCGCCCAATCCTTTTCGTGGAACCTCCATACTAACCAAGGTCTCATGAAGAACAAGAGAGCTTACCTATGAAACTCAAAAAAGAATTCGTTACACCTTATTTAGTTTTTATATTCCTTATCGTCGGGGCCACAGGTGTCTTGATGTTCTTTCATCTCTTGGATGATTATACAAAAGTTGTTCATGAGTTTTTGGGTATATGTTTTGTTTTGTTTGCGATCTTTCATATACGAATGAATTGGAGCAGCATCAAAAATTACGCAAAGAAGAAACAACTTCTTCTTCCGAGTATTGCAATCCTTATCATTTCAATCGCGTTTATCGTTGGTGGAAAAATGCATGGGAATCTAGAGCATGATATTTTGGAGAAAGTATTAAGATCTCCTGTTTCAGATTCTTTTAAATTGCTGAACGGAGACTATCAGCAAGCCGAAGAAATTCTAAAAAAGAATAATGTAATCATAGATGATCCTTCTAAGTCTTTAGAAGAGATCAGTATCCAAAATAAAAAGTCTCCAGAAGAAATTGTAGAATTGATTTTGAAGTGATCAGAGATATGAACTGGAATAGCTGGATTAAAACTTATAAAAAGCCAAAGCACTACGTTCTAAAAACATTTACAGTCGCTGTAATAATAATAGCCGCTGCTTGCTTTTTGATTGAATGCAAAAAATCTGCCATCTCTGAAGACCAAACAATCGCGATCATCAATGCAAATATCTTTGATGGAGAAAATCTGATTAAAGATCGCACGTTGGTAATTAAGGGGAATCGTATTCATTCAATCGGCGGAGAAATTCCAGCAGGTGCGAGGATTGTAGATGCTGAAGGTAGCATGTTAATGCCGGGTCTGATGGATTCTCATGTTCATACGGATATAGATGGTTTACATGATGCACTTTTGTTCGGAGTGACTACAGAATTAGAGATGACCGGTCAATGGATGTTTTGGGAACGTTGGCAGCTTGCAAATCGAAATGATATTGCGGACATGCGTTCTGCAGGTATGGGAATCACTCCTCCTGGTGGACATCCAACTCAATACATGCAATTAAGTAGTAACTGGTTCTTAAAAACATTTTATCGTTATCCATTTGTTTCTACTCCGGAAGAAGCAATTAAGTTCGTGGATAAACAAGTAGAAGGAGGTTCCGACTTCATTAAGATCATTATAGAAGACGGAGACACAGTCGGAACACCAGGACTTCCTGTAATTGATGATGCTACTCTAATTGCTTCCGTGAAAGCTTCTCATCGTCGCGGAAAGATGGCAATCGCTCATGTTACTTCTATTGCAGGAGGGCGAAGAGCAATTTCTGCAGGAGTAGATGGACTTGCTCATATGTTCTTTGATGAGAAACCTGATAACGATCTGATTGCTGAGATTCGATCTTCTGGCGCTTTTATAGTACCAACATTAACTACACTCTCTACAGCATTCGGAAATAGTCCTCGCACATTAGTCTCAGATAAACGTGTTAGTTCCAAACTGAGCAAAGAATGGTTAGAAGCTCTTTCCAAAAGTATGAATGTTTATCCTAAGGGGAAATTAGAAGATTCTTTCGAAAGTGTAATGGCTCTTCATAAATCTGGCGTGGATATATTAGCAGGAAGTGATGTATCAGAGCCTATCGCAGATCTTGGAGGACTTGCTCATGGTGCAAGCCTTCATCATGAATTACAATTATTGGTAGAGGCAGGATTCAAACCTATAGAAGCATTACGTGCTGCAACTTCTGTCCCTGCGAGAAGGTTTAGCCTAAACGATCGTGGTAGGATTTTTCCAGGTGCCAGGGCTGACTTACTATTGATTGATGGAAATCCACTTCAGAATATTTCAGAGACTTTATCTATTCGAAATGTTTGGCGCGCCGGTATTCAGCAGTAAGTCGGAGTAATTCTTAGTTCTTACTCCAAACCACATAAGAAGGTTTTACTGAAACCACAAAGTATTTGTCCTTGATTCGTATCTCTGCGTAAGCTCGATTTAGAATTTTACGATATACTATAAATTCCAGATTCCAAGGACCCGGCTCAGAAGAAGGACCCAAAACTTTTGGTTGCGTGGACTCCGCGTTCGATTCGGATTCCGATCCGTTTTTCCAGATCCATTTTACGGAAAGTGGAAGATAAGCAGGATCAGCAAATGCAAAACTTGCCTCTTCCTCTTCTTCTGCTACTATAGAAAGTAATGTTTCCAAACTTCCTGGAGAAACTTCTTTGCAGAATTGAGGTTGTATAGAAGGAGTTCCGAAGAATGGCCTACGTATTACCTTACATAAATATTTTGCTCTGTCTGGAACTACAAGATCCGCTTCTTTATCTCGAGCATCCCAGAAAGGAAATTTATTTCTGCTCTCTGGAGGAATAAGTTTATTCAGAATGTCTGCTGATTCTGAATCTTCTTCAGAGTCGTCGTCTTTATCAGAAGTTTTAGAACCGACTTGTTTTACGAACAGATCGATTGCTTCTCTGCCACCGCCTTCGAGCGCATAAGCAAATACCGGGTCTGGATTTTCCCTCATTAGGATTTTGAGAGCAGGTAAATAGGTTTGGATCCAGTCCCAATTGCCTGACTGACAGATCTTCTTCATTAATATTTCGGATTCATCACCTGCATTGAATGAATCTCCTATCATAGCACAGGCTTCTTTTTTTCTGTCCATGATCAGTAGATTTTTTGCAGTTTCCCATTTTCCTCTTTTGGAAGAAGCATAAGTACCGCTTGTCAAAAAATATCTGGTACTGGATTCAAATTTTCCGCTATGTCTGAGAAACTTTGCATATAAAAATAAAAGGTCTGATTTGGATTCATTGCTTAAGTCTTTGAATCTTCCAGAAAGGAATACTCTTTTGTATGGAGTTCCTTTTCCAGACTGTATAGAAGATCCCACCCAAAGTGGAAGTGCCTCATCTTTTGTAAGAACATCTTTGGAGAATAGATAAAAGAATATATTATCCCATCCTTCAAAATCTCTTTGTTTCATTTTGAGTGAATAACAAAGACGGATCAATGAATGATTTTCTTTTTTGGATAATACTCTATAAGGATCTGGAGGTGTTGGTTGGATCAGCTCTCCTGTTTCTGGATGAACTGTTGGCTCAGGTGGGATCCAAACTGGAGTTTCCTTAGAACAAGAATTTATAACAGCTAATAATGAGAATGGTGTAACGCCCAATCCATCTGAAAGTGTCTTTACTAAAGAAGACCATTCTCCTTTTTTATTTTTTAAACTTCCAGCTCTGGTTTGGTATTGGATGGCAGGAAGATATTTATTAAATTTTTCGTATAAAAAGTAAAGCCTGGAAGATGCAGTTTTTTTAAAGTCTCCTGTGCCTGAAGATCGAACTACTTCCTCGTATAATGGGATTGCAAATACAGGAGAAAGTTTCTCCAACTCGTAAGCTTCTTCATAAGAAACCGCAAAGCTCAAACTAGGAAAAAGTGAAAATGCCAGAAAGAAAAGAACCGCATTCTTTCTTTTAGAAAACATTCTTCAAAAGCTCCTGTTTTGCGTCCGACTTATGGGTCAGAGGACAGGTTTCCGCAGGAAGATGAGAAGGATGGAATAATTCACCGATCTTTTTAGGACAATCAGGCCCAGGAAGTTTTCCAGATTCAGGACAGATCTCCATAGTCACAGCTCTTTGGGAGTATGAGTATTTTCTTCTTTCTTCCTTATCTCCAGATTCTGCAGAATCAAATAGTTTAGCGATTGTTCCCCATAAAGGAGCCGCAATTGTTCCGCCTAACGCAGAATTTCCCATTCCAAATCCTGGAGAATCATAACCTAACCAAACTGCCATGGAAATCCCAGGTCTAACTCCTACGAACCAAGCATCTCTATGTTCGTTTGTAGTCCCTGTTTTTCCAGCGACTTCTCCCCTATAGCCTGTGTTTCTAACACCTGCATGATTTGCACTTCCATGTAGTAGATCCACCATGATCTCAGCAGTAGGTGGCGTGATCGCCTTTCTGGTCTGAGGCCATTTCAAATTAAATTCGTCCTGGTCCTTTCTTTGGTAGACTACGTTACCCGCTCTATCTACTACTTTTTCGATCAAATGAGGTCGTACTATATTTCCGTCATTTGCAAATGCAGAATATGCAGAAGCCATTTCTAAAGGAGAAAGTTCTAAGGAACCTAATGCCAAAGAAAGATCTCGTCTGAATCTACTTTTTAGGACTTTCTCTTCCGGAAAGAAAAATCTTTCGAATGCTGTAGAGATCTCGCCTAATCCTAGTTTCTCGGCGATCTGGACCGCTGCTGTGTTTTTGGATTTTGCAAGCGCAACTCTAAGAGAAATATCTCCGTCGTATTGGTTTCCTATATTCTCAGGCATCCAATTCGAAACTGAGTTTTTATATATCAAAGGTGCATCTAAGATATGTGTAGCAGGATTTGCAATCCCAGAATCAATCGCTTCTGAATACAGGATCGGTTTGATCGTAGATCCTGTTTGTCTAAACATCCCTGTCGCTCTCGGAAATTGGTTATCCGATTTGAATTCTGTTCCCCCATGTAAAAGAAGAACATCTCCAGTTTGAGGATCCACTGCTACTACTGCAGCCTGAAGTCCACTATCTCCTCCAGTTACAAATCGATCCGTATCTATGAATAATTCCAATGCAGGAGAAAGATCCGCGACTAAATTTCGGAAAGGAGTTACATCCGCATTTTTACCGTTCTCTGTGAGACGGTTTCGTCTAACCTGTCCACTTTTTAGAAGATTTTCCACATGTGTTTTGACCACCTTCTGCAATTCAGCCTGAACTGGTTGAGAAATTGTGGTATAAACTGAAAATCCTCCGCTTTCATAAATATTCGTATCAGGATACATTGTTTGGAGAAATTTTCGGACATGTTCAGTCACATAAGGAGAATCATCCTTACGATTTCCGTAAACTGTCTCTCCAGGAGAGCGAGTATTGAATGTTTGGTAGATGTCCTGGATCGCGGGTCTAAGATCTTCTTTTAATGCACCATCATTTTCGAGAGATCGGAGGATCGCCTCTACCCTCCCAGAAGATAGATCAGGATTTTTTAATGGAGAAAAACGATTAGGAGCAGATGCCAAAGAAGCAAGAACGATCATCTCTGATACATTTAAATCTTTCGGCTTTTTCCCAAAATAAAACTCAGAAGCACTTGCAAACCCGAAGGCGCCATGACCCAAATACACATTATTCATATAATGTAATAGGATCTTTTCTTTATCTAAAGAGGATTCAAGTGCATAGGCTAATTGGGCTTCTTTCAACTTTCTGCCCAAACTTTTTTCACGATCGTTCAGAAGGATACGAGCCAACTGTTGAGTGATTGTAGAAGCGCCTTGTTTAAATCTAAAACTGATTATATTTACAAAAAATGCACGCAACACAGAAGAATAATGAATTCCACCATGTGAGAAAAAGCTACGGTCCTCTACAAGAAGTACCATTCTTTTTAAATTTTCAGGATAAGCTTCCCACTCTAAGTTACTGGTTTTTTTACCGAAAATTTCGGAAACTTTTCTCCCGTCTCTATCATAAATGACAGTCGGTTGATGAATATAAAAAATACTTAATAGACCAGGGACTTCTGCTTCTCTTTGAATAACTCCCATCCAGAAAAAGATCAGGAAGACTAATGCTAAAGGTAATGGGATCAGAACGAGCCAGATATTCGGGCGGAATTTAGGAAATTGGAATCTTCTTCCCTTTTCTAATAATCTTTCCGACAAAGTTTTTATCGGGCGATGAAAAGCAGTGGGAGACGACTCAGTTTCAGTTCTTACCTTTTGGAACCAAGGACGATCTTCAGAAGTATTTTTAGACCGGGACTCTTTCCAATTCTCCCATTTAGATTGAATACCTTCTAGAAAGTTTGCGATTGGAGATTCTTTAGGGACTTCTTTTTTAACAGGACGAATAACAGGTCTTTCTCTTTCCTGATATGTTGGAGTTCCAACAGGTAGTGCCGGCATCTCCTCTTTGGGAGATGGTTTTTCTTCTATAGTTTCAATGGGAGAAGATACGTATTTGACTAATGCCTTCTGGCCACAACGATAACAAGTGAGCTTAAAAACAGTGCCGGTAGGAACTCCTTCAGGCAGCCTGGAAATGGTTCCGCAAGAAAGGCATTCAAACTTGGATTCTGTAAGAGTGCGGACCTTAGTTTCCAACATCTCTATTAATGTCGGAGAGATCCGCTAACCCTACAAGCAAGAAAGTGTTACGGCACCGGTTTTCTTTCGGTGATTACCAGGAAATCTGCCAATTTCCAATCTTCTTCTTGAAAACTTTTGCCTTCTTCTGATGGAAAAATACTGACCGTCAAAACATTCAGTCCCATCTGTTTCAGCCTATATGTCAGCCCTAAACTTCGATCAGAATGAAATCTTCCGTTCACATGTATAATCTTTCTCTTTAATAAAAAGTACGCCTCAGCAATTGAGTCCGCCATAGAAGCATCCCAAACATATTGTGCATCTATAAACTTTTGTTTATCTGGAGAAAATCCCGTAGGAGAATGTTCTGCGATCATTGCAGACAAAAGTTCTTCGTATTCCTTTTGCCTGAATAAATTATAAGTATATCTAGGTGGAAGAAAAGGAGATCTGATCTTATATAAAGAATCTAATCCTTGGTGAGATACAAGGTTTACATATTTTCTGGGAGCGTTAGCCGCAAGCACAGGAAGATTTTTTTCTTTTGCAAAAGAAACCATTGGATGATAATCCGTTTGGTAATTCGGCCAAAATTTTCCAGAGTTCAAAAAACCTCTTTCGGTAATCTCTCCCTTACAATATTCATCCACTGATCTTTGCTGATCCTTCTCCAACATCTCCAAGGAAAGAAGTGTAGAATATGTCGAGGCAATTTTTTTGAAAGCCTCCAATTTCCAAGCATGCCCCACCTTATCATTATGTTCTTCTCCGAAAATAATAACATCTGCATCTTTCGCCTTTTCTATGATAGACGAAAGGTCTACCTTGGATTTACTTTTTGAATCGTAAACTTCAGGATTAAAAGTTTGTGAGAATAGGAAAGATGGGAAAAGAAGAAGGAAGCAAAAAATACGAACCAGCATGAAACTTAGTTTGGAAATCAAAAGAAAAAAGAAAAGAACTTAAATAAGTATAGAAGCTTGTAAATCGATCGACAAGGATCCGAATCAACAGATCATTCTACCTGCTTTTGAAGAGGTGAAAATGAATACGGAAACTATTATTATCAAAACCGCTCATGGTGAAATGCAAACTTTTGTGGCTTATCCGGATTCTTTTCCTTCTCCCTGTATTTTAGTATTACAAGAAGCTTTTGGAGTAAACGATCATATCAAAGATATTGCAGTTCGATTTACCAAAGAAGGTTATCTTGCTGTTGCTCCGGAACTTTATTATAGAACTGCTCCTCCAGGATTTGCCGGAAGTTACGAAGACTTCATGGCATTAAAGCCTCATTTCAGTCAATTGACTCCTGAAAATTTACAATCGGATCTAAATGCAGTTTTAGATTGGATCAAAACAAATCCCAAAAGTATTCCAGATAGAATTGCAAGTATTGGTTATTGTTTGGGTGGATGGGTTTCCTTTTTCGCAAACTCACTTTATACTTTCAAGGCAGCAATTTCGTATTACGGATCCAGAATAGTCCAAACTTCGGAAGAATATTCTCCCAAACAAAACGCACCTTTACTTTTGGTTTGGGCGGGAAAGGATAGAAGTGTAAAACAAACTCATATAGCCGCGATCTCAGAATTACTAAAAAGTTCGGGGAAAAATTACGTGGAGTTAGTCTTTTCAGAAGCAGAGCATGGGTTCTTCTGCGATGCGAGAGCGGCGTATCATAAAACTTCTGCCGCTCAGGCCTGGGCGATCACATTAGCTTTTTTGAAAGAACATTTGTAGGAACTCCTACATTATTCAAACTGTAATGTTGGAACTCCAACATCGCACATAAAAATAAAATTTACTACTTCAGTACCTTCTCAATTTGATCTGTGACTTCTTTACTGTCCGGTTCAGTTCCAGAACGAAATCTCGCCACAATCTTACCCGCAGGAGAGATCAGAAATTTTTCGAAATTCCATTTTACATCGCCTGGATCCGGAGAAGAAGAAGTTAAATAAGTATAAAGAGGATGCTGATCTTCTCCCTTGACTGAGATCTTGGACATCATATCGAAGGTTGCACCTTTTTTCACTCTGCAGAATTGTTCTATCTCTGCATCACTACCAGGTTCTTGGGAGAGAAAATTATTCGCAGGAAAACCTACGATCTCGAAACCCTTCTCTTTATATTTTTTATATACCTTTTCCAAGTTTTCATATTGGTAGGTATACCCACATTTAGAAGCAACGTTTACTATAAGTAGAGTTTTGCCTTTATATTTAGAAAGTGTAACATCCTTTCCTTTGATATCCTTTACTGTAAAATCATACACAGCCTTAGGAGCTGCAAATAAAGAAGAGGAAACAATCAATAAGGAAAGAAAGATCAAAACAGATTTGAGAGCCATAGTGGAATCATATACGAATCCCGGAAACAGGTCCATCCGTTTCCGGGATATTCTTTAGGTCTTAAACCGGTTTTTTAAGAGAAGATCGTTTTATTGCAAAACGAACTCTTTGGAAGTCCCAGTGAATTTTTTGTAAGTCCAGAAAATTCCCCAGAACTGTTTTGCCAAACCATTGTATACAACTCTGTAAGTTCCAGCCTGTTGATTGCGGATCAACCAAGTGATCGTAACTTCGGATGTAGCTGAAAGATCTCCGCCAGTTCTCGCCCAATCATAAGCCGTATACGGATTATTATCGTTTGCAACAGTAGTCCAAGAACTTCCGTTCTTTTTCTGAATTTCCAAATATGTATAAGTATTCGGATCATAATAAGAAGAAAGAGATCCATCCAGTTTTTTATCCTGAACCACTCTTGGATGTGAACCTTGGAATTTAACTGTAACAGTATCTTTAACCCTATTATAGGAAGAATTCGAATCAGTCAGAACTTTTCCGAAATCTCCTCCATCATTCACTACGCCGTTTTGGGATAACCCAGTTTGTATAAACTGTTGGTTCGAAAGATCAGGAGGATTTGGTCCAGCTGCAGTAGAACGATTCGCAACTATATCCTTTGCTATCCGATCAAACTCTTGGATCAATGCTGCATTCGCCCAAGGGCCGTAAGCAGTAAAACCACCTTCGAAGTTCTGAGCGGAATATTCTTCACGAGTAGTCAGATACTGAGCATAAGCATTCGCCATTGCGCCTACAACTACGTTGGAGATCCCCGCCGGAGCAAGAGTTGTAGTTAACTTTGCTTTCAATCTTCTTCCTGCATTCGTAGTTACTTCGAAAGGAGAAGCCACAATCGCAGTGTTACCTATCGTGATCACTTGTAATGGAAGAACCACTGGAACAAAAGGCACCTGAGGATTCGGAAACCAGAAACTATCCACTTCTCCCACAGGAAGAAGAGTGAATTTTTCTTTATCACATGCCTCATACTTTGTAGAACTCAATGCCAATTGAGCAAGAGGCCAGAGATATCCTAAAATCTGAGCAGCTCCACTTAAGTTGGTCAAAGAATAATTCTTTTTAACCCAGGCTCCATTCTCGAATACGAAATCATTTCGGATCTCACCTTCTTTTGCAAATTCTACAGGAGCACCTTCTTCATCTCCTGCCAAAAATCCACCACCGATCGTGGCCACACAGGTTGTATTTCCAGTTCCTGTATCCCAAGGCATGGAGAAGGTCCCGATATAGGAAGGATCTACGGCAACTTTATTATTCCAAACCACATGAGAATGTCTATAACCAATGTTCCCAGTAAGTGTAGTAGTAGCCGCATTATATAATTCTAATGCTCGGCTTCCTTGTTTAGTTCCATGAACAATAGGATTTTCCAAAGCATCTAAACTTGGATCTATATCATTCGGTCTTAAGAAAGGTTTTGTTATATCAGTCGGATCAGGAGTATTCGGACTCACATCTCCCATAGGTCCCTGAGGGAATGCAGCCACAAAGCTTCCACCAAATGTGCTTTCCGCCAAATAGGAAGCGTAACCCTTATTATCTCCGTGAGCCCTACGATTTGTAATTCCTAGAGAAGTTCCGTGAACCGCAAACCAGTTCAATAACCCGATTGGAGAACCGTCAGTTCCTTCAAAACGAAGTAAACTCATAGTCTCATTTATATTCGAAGAATAATTTGCTTTGTCTAAGTTCCAAGCGTAAGCAGCAGAAGATCTGTTATTTGCAAAATTAGAAAGATTTCCAGCAGCAAATTTGATCCTTGCTTCTCTCCTATTATTATAAGCAGCCTTGATAGAATCAGCGATACCATTCACCACGATATTATAGTGAACCTTATCAAAACCGATCACTCCATTGAATAAGTTGAATAATGTGTACCAAGAAATATTAGAAGGAGCGGAATGTGTATGGGTCGCAAACAAAAGAACGTTATCATTGTTAAACGCAGATCCATAACCGTCGGCCTGTAATTTTTTAACGACGCCCATCTTTACGCTTTGGTACATATGGATCATATCGTTGGTAACAATTGCGACTCTCGCCCCGCCCGGACGTTCAATCACGAATGTTCTGGAATAAAGCCTCATAGCCAAGCCTGACATCTGGTCACCTGGACTATTATATCCTGTGCTTGATTGCACAAAAGGTCCGGTGATATCAGCCTTTGCCGCGCCTACCAAAAATACATCCGCAGGAGTAGATGTAGGTAAAGCGAGACTATTTAGAATAGGATTAGAGCTAGATTCTTTTACTCCATTAGAAGAAACGGCCAGTTCTAATAATTTATCGTCGTCTGACTTCTGATCACAACCGGTAAGGATGAATATCAGAGCCAATGCCAAGGTTAAAATTTTCGTTTGTTTGTTTTTCATTTCCCTTGCCTCCACAGTTCACAAAGTGGGTTAACCGAAATTTAAGGAAGGTCAAACGATTTTTAAAAAAGATGTAAGTAAGCGCGTACGTTCGAAAAAAACATTATAAGTTTTTAATTTATTTCGAACGTAGCAGCATCACTCATTAGAGAATTTTATAATTAAAATATAAGTGATCGGTACATCGATGTAAGTGGAGTTCTATTTCTTAGCGATAAACCAATCAAAGCTGAAACTTGCTACATTCGCTTGAGTCTCATCAAAAAGTTCCACTCCAACAGTTAGCCCTGCTCTTCCCTTTTTTTCAAGCTGAGCCATGAACGCGGACCATTCCTGTTCATCGATAACTCCTCTGGAGACAACTCTTCCCTGGGCTGGCTTTTTATATTTTACTTCGGACTTACGAACTACAGGAATAATTTCGAAAGGTAGAGAAGCTACTTTAGAAAGTAAATATTCTCCTCCACTTCCTTCTGCGAGAGCAAATAACGCCGCAGCATGGCCTGAGCCTACATGGTTTTTATAGATAGGTTTGTCTTCCATGACTAAGAGAGCATCCTCTCCTTGTTTAGGTCTGGAAAGTTGGATATGTACATTGAATGGTATGGATAAAACGTCGAATTTCTCTGTCATATACCTAGTTAGGAATTTTGTTCGTTTTATATCAAATCGAAAAGAACATAGAATATCGATTTATTCTTAGATTCGTTTGTAAAACGAACTTTTGAGTTATTCCATATCCAGCATTTTCATTTGGTATTGTAATTTTCCTCTGGAAATTTTCAAAAGCCTGGCTGCTTCAGATTTGTTTCCTTTACATTTCTGTAATGCTGTTTCAATCAATCTTCTGGAATACATAGAGACCAAAGGTTCAAACCCTGCTGCATAAGACCCGTTCGCAATCGGAACTTCTCCGATATCTTCTCTGCTGGAATTTTTGAGCTCTAATAACTCAGGAGGAAGGTCCGAAATTTTGATATGGTCCCCTTTTAGATCGGCAAGAGTTCTGATAATACAATTCTCCAATTCTCGTATATTTCCTGACCAAGGAAATTCTAAGAAAAGATCCATAACTTCTTCGCTTATATTGGGTTTATCCAGTTCCATTTGTTTAGAATAATGTTCTACAAATCGATTCGCAAGAAATGGAATGTCTGATCTTCTTTCTCTCAAAGGTGGGATCCCAATCTCGAATACATTGATCCTATAATATAGATCTTCTCTAAAAGTCCCTTTTGCTACCATGGATCTTAGGTTTCTATGAGTAGCGAAGATCGCCCTACATTCTGCCTTAAGTTCGGAGCGGCCACCCACTTGTTTGTATTTACGTTCTTGCAATAATCTTAATATTTTGGGTTGGATCTCGATAGGCATCTCACCCACCTCGTCGAAGAATAAAGTTCCTCCGCTTGCTTCTGCGACAAGACCTGCGTAATCAGATTTTGCATCAGTAAATGCACCTTTTGCGTATCCGAAAATTTGACTTTCCCAAAGATTTGCCGGGACTGCAGCACAGTTGATCGGCACAAATGGACTATCTTTTCCTTTTCCCAATTCATGAAGAAGCCCGGCAATGATCTCTTTTCCGGTGCCTGTTTCGCCTGTAATCAATACAGGTTGTTCTCTTCCTGAAATTCTTTCTACTCGATCCACTACTGCCTGCATACTTCTGGAGGCATATATTAAGGTTTTATTAGATAATACTCTTTCTTGAGGAACAGCATCATAGATGGAATCTCTTTCTAAAATAGTTCTTTCTAGATTAGAAGTGTATTGTTGTAGCTCCTGCCTTGCTTCTCGAATGGAACGAACCATCGCGTTGAATGCTTGTGTTAATAATCCGATCTCATCTTTATTGCGGACCTCAACTTCGACAGAAAGTTCTCCTCCTTCTACCCTATCCAAGCCTTTCAATAGAGCAAATAGTGGATTTAAGATGGAAATCTTCATGAAGAGCAAAAATCCAAAGATCAGTACGCATAATACTACAAAAAGTCGGATCGCCCAATCCAAAACATATCCGTGGACAAAACTCCTGTATGAAGAATATTCCAGACCCATCTCGGTATTAGTTACAAAATTCTGATATACTATGACTGGTTTTCCGGAAGAAGTTAAAATGAAAGAGCGAATCCCAAGAACTGCAGCGCTCAAATCCGATTTAGAAGTATTCTCCCCAATTTTAGAGAGAAAAACAGAATCTTTAGGAGGAGATATTAGTTTCGCATTTTGTAATACATTAGTTTGAATACTATCATATTCATTTTCTATCGCCTTACTCAATCCACCAGACATTACCTGAGTCACCGATAGCGCCATTGCCAGAACTATCGTTAAGATCCTAACAGTGAGAGAAGTTCTATGTCCGCCGTAACTTACGAAAAATATATGGAATACAAAAAATCCTGAAATAACAGAGATCGCTAATGCATTCACAAATACTTCTGCACTTACTTGCCCTAATCTGAACAAAGTAAGATAGATTGTAGGTATCAAAAAATTTAAGAAGAAGGAGCCTAAAATCCCAGCAAGAGCGATCCTTTTCTGGTCTTTATTCTTTAAGATTTGAACTATCGCAATCCCGATCACACTCAAAACAAAAAACAAAGAAAAGATCGCGACTACTCTTCCAGGAAAAGTAGCAGTTAGATCCCAGTATTGTCCGTTAAATCTAAAAGTTTTAACTGCATCTTTTGTTTCCAATACAAACCAGAGAGAAATACATGCAGCAATCCCCAGTTGGATCTTAAAAAGATAAGCTGAAACTTTAGGAAAAAGTACGGATGGAAACTTTAGAAAAAATCTTTGGAAAAAAACTGCAGCGAATAACGCAGCAGAAACAGTGATCCATCTATGTAATGCGCCTCTCGGATCTGTTTCGATGGAAGCATAAACACATGCAGAATATAAGATGACCAAACATAAAAAAGAGAGCATTAACTCTCTGATCCCTGAGATCTTATTTTTTACACTCAGACAATACACTACTCCTAAAATACATAGCAGTACTGCGATTAAAAAGGAAAGGGTCAGAAATTGGAGATACATGAAATAAAAGCGGAGTTTAAAAAGACCATTCCGAAACGGAAGGTCAAGCGACATTTCGATTTTATTGAAGCAAGTCGAAACGCCGCTTAAGTGATATTTCTAACGTTTTCCTTTTTTATTAAAATATTCTTCTAATCTTTCTTTTACGTTTTCTCTGATATCTAAATAGAAGAGTCCATAATCCGAAATATGATAATTTTTCTTATTCCCTCTTCTAGATTCATAATTCTGATTGGAAGGTAGATCTACCCAAAGCATCTCACCTTCACATTTTGTTCTAACATAGGACTTGTCCAATTCGGAAAACTGGATACCAACTCCACCCTTATGCTCTTCCTTAGGAGTTTCAGGACTGTTTTGAGTCCAGTTTACTGGATTCACGCAAACTCCTCCTACATATCTTTCTGGAGGAAGTGCAAAATCAGAAAGTTGAGAACCCCATTTTTTGGAATTCCAACTGATATAACATCCTAGGTCTTTGGAGTTCTTACATACTTTTAGATTTTTAAATTCAGAAGAATGTACTGCCCAGCCAGGGAGATATGCCGCAACAAAGTTCGGGACCTTCTTCATATCCAAATATTCTTTTAGTACATGAATAAGCATCATAGAACCTTGGCTATGGCCCGCGATAAAAAACGGTCTTCCTTGGTTATAATGTTTTATGTAATGATCAAATGCAGATAGAACATCTTTTTTTGCAATCTCGAACGCCTTCTCTCCATTTCCAGAATCATCAATAAAAGAATATAATGCGGCCTGCCTGTATCTAGGTGCATAAACTTTTGCAGATTCATTAAAAACAGATGCCTGCATTTTTAAGGGAGAAAGTCCGTAAACGATCAGACTACTTCCTATCTCTGCATTCCACCTTTCTGCTTTAATAAAAGTTGTAGGATGAACGAAGAATACGTCTGCCCTCGCAATATTCTGCCCATCTTTAAAACCGGAAATTGCAGGAACTTCATCTGGATCATCCCTTAATTCAGGAAGAGCTGCCCAAGATTCTTTTTTAGAATAATCAGGAGAAGTGGGAACATTCTCCTGCGTAAAAGGACCAGAAGGTTTAATCAAATACAGAAAGATCGAAGTACAGTTTGAAAATAAAAATCCCCAAAACAATATAGAAGAATATAAGAAAAGTCTCATACGTTAGAAATCCTCCTCTTTCCCTCTGATTTTATTTTGGGAAAGATAGCAGAAGATATAAAGCAATATCCGTGCCGAGTGGAGAAGGTTCCAAACTTTCAATCATTCGCATATAACAGCGATTCTACTAGTTTGGCGGAATAAAAATCGATTGAAATCAATCAATTGTCCATTTTCAGCGATTGAAACTGATCATCCAAATTTTTTTAGAATAACGATTCAGCGAATACTTTCAAAATTTTGAATCCATTTTGTAGAACATATGCTATGCAAAACATTTTTTGCGTTAGGCACAGGTCTTGCTTTAGGAAGCATACCGGCCGAATGAATTCGGTTCGGGGAGGAAAAAAATGCTGAAGAGAATCACGATGTTAATGCCTATACTGATCGGCGCTCTGCTATTTACAGGAGCTGAAGAAGTAGATGCTGCTCGTTGTAAAACAACCGGTCTCTTGATTAAGACGACTAGTTGCTCTTACTCTACAAAAAAAATCGAAGCTAGACCAGGGATATTTAGGGATGTAAGATACCAAGTACCTGAAGGAACTGCTCCTGCTGGCGGATGGCCAGTCGTAGTGATGTACCAAGGATCTTTCTTTACGGTACAATTCTCCCGTACTCAAGGAGAACCGTTCGGTGGATATTACGAAGTAAAAGTCATCGAGAAGATGTTAGATAATGGATTCGCAGTGATCGCTCCGGACGCGGGATTGGATCTTTTCTGGGAAACCAATTTACCTACGATCTATGAACTGACAGCAGATTACATTTTCTTAAATAATCTATTCGCTGCTATCCGTAATGGAAGTTTTGGTCCTATCAATTCGAATAAAAAATTCGCAACAGGTATTTCCAGCGGAGGATACAACACAAGCCGTATGGCAGTATCTTTCCCGGGAGAATTCAAAGCGCTGGCGATCCAATCCGGCTCTTATGCTACTTGTAGCGGAACGATCTGTATTGTTCCAACTCTTCCTTCTAATCATCCGCCTACATTCTTTATGCACGGATTCTTGGATGCAGTCGTTCCTTGGTGGACCATGGATTTGTATTATGACAAACTCAGATCCCAAGGAATTCCTACGGACAGATATACGGATTACCTAGCTGGACATGAATGGGTATCCGCATCCGCAGGAAAAATATATTCTTGGTTTAACCAATACCGTTAAGTAAATTCCAACTCGAATCCGGTGTTCCCCGCCGGATTCTTTTTTTAGGAAAAAGTATGAGATCATTATCTAAATTCCGAATTCCAATCTTCTTATCTCTTTTCATTGTAATAATACTTTGCCTTTATTTTATATTTTCCGGATCTGATCCTAAAAACACCTCTAGTTCGAAAACTCCCGAGTCCTCAGAAGAACAGTTCAGCTTTACAGAAACAACCACCAATGACCCTAATTTTACTGAAGAAGCTCCCGAAAGTGATCTGGATAAAAATTTTACGGACTCTTTTGTATTAATCGAATTAGTCGGTTTTCCCTTTTTATCTAAGACCCGAGAGATTTTTGAAAACTTAGGTGAGAATATTTTCAGCCCAGATCTAAACCAAACCGAGAAGACAAAATCTTTTCATGAAAAACTAGAATATTTAGAGAACAAAAAATCTTTTACAGGCCTAAACAATTTCGAAGAAGAAGAATATCTTATATTGCAGTTGAGAAAAAAAAAGGATCTTCGAGAGATCCTATACAAAACATTCGAAAAGCTTAAAGAAGAACTTTCTGAGACCCGGAGAAAAGAATTCCGAATGGAACTGGAATCTTTAGATCGGTCGATCTCCGAACTTTCTCAAAAATCCGGAAATCATTAGTCTTATTTACGCATTAGGCCGATCATTTCGATCGACCTTTTTACTTTCTATTTTCCTATCCGATATATCCTTTTTAGAATGTAGTAGTGAATACTGGTCCGATTGCCCAGGATCTATTAAAGCTAAACAAGATCTCAGGTTCAGAGTATGCATAGTTCGCCATGATCCCCATATTAGGATGTAGGAATACTAACAAGGTCGCAGAAACGTTCCAAGCAGCTTGGGTGAAGTTTCTTCTCGCATTTATTGTAAGGCTTATGAACTTTTTATAATCCATAAAGAAAACAACTCCTGCACTTCTCGCCTGTCTAGACACTTGTGTCATCGAATCCACTGTGCTCACAGAACCAACTCCTTGGTAATACCAGGCGTCCAACATTCCATTTGGATCTGCAGGATATCCATTCACATTATTCTGAACAGTTCCTGCAGTAGTTCTTACATTGATATGATATTCGTTACCTGCATATTGGAAGTAAGGAGTGATATACCAACTTTGAATAGGCAACTTGATACGAAGTCCTGCCTTACCCACATCAGAACTATATCCATCGTCCGCGTCTATTGTAGGAAAGGATTCGTAAAGCCCGTTACCCACAGTAGTGCCGACAACATTACGCGCCTTATAATAAGCTCCGAAGGCTGCGTATCCTATTCCCACCATAGGCTGAACATAACGACTTATATTCATGTAATAATCTAAGTTGGTAGAATATACATTACCTCCCGCATTTCCTTCAGCAGTGTTCACTCCTATTGGAGGATTTCTAAGAGGAGCAAAATTCACATCCACTCTGGCATATGTAGCTTGGAAAACTAGAGAGTCGCTTAAGACCATGAACTGTAATCCTTTCTGAGGACCGATCCCTTCTACTCCCAAGTCCATAGCTCCATTTTGTGTAAGACCACTTGCTCTACCTAAAGAGGGAATTTCCCTTTGGCCAGAGTTTGGATTTACATAGTTAAACGGAAGTTTCGTTTGTAATTGTAAATCGAATTGCCCAGCAAAGGCTCCTAGTAAAATTCTCCATTTGTCTTTAGGTGGTTCCGCAGTTTCTTTTTCCTCTGCGGAGATCGGTAAGACCATAAGTGAAAGAAAAAGTGAGAGAACAAAAGCTCTCACTAACTTCCATTTCCATCCGTATCGCATTAACATTCTCCTCGTTATTTATACGAGTCCTCTAAATCCAATTTGAAGTTTTCAGAAGACTAACCTCCTTAAGCAGTTTTCGTGCCAGAAAGAAATTTATTAAACTCCACGACAAAACATGCATAAAACGAGGAATTAAAGCATTCCAATAGACAACTGATTAAAATCGATCGACCGTTCTTTACCATACTGACTGAAAACAATCAATGTTTCAGATTTCAAAACGATTGGAATAAATTAAATGCGGAATCGGTGCAAGATATGAGAGATCATCTAAAATAAAAATCTAAACTAACATTGGCACAGTTCCTGCTAAAAGCCCTTGGGGGCTTTATGAGTTTAGAGCTGACTTTTTTTTCTTTTGGATCTTTGATCGTTTGTATATTTACCGCGGTGCTTGGAAGTTTTTTAGCTGCCATCCGGAATAGATCCAAATCCAGTTCCTATTTGGCTGGCGCATTCTTTCTATTATCAATTCACGCATTTGCATTTGTAATCGCGTATAGTATAGATTCTCCTATAGCTGCTTATCATAGATGGTTGATCTTAGCTGTAATCCCTGCATTCTCTTGTATGGGGCAGTTCTTTTTCTTTTATCCAAGTCCCGTTAATGAAAAATTTGCCTTTCGTTTCTTAAGCGGCCAATTATTCGTTTGGCTCACCTTTTCTATATATTATATTTTTAGCACGTTCAATAAAGCTCCTATATTCGATTTCTCAGAACAAATATGGACCTTCTCTCTTCCTTCAGAGAATAAGATTCTTGGAGTATTGGTCTTAGTTTATTCTTTTCTTATGATCTTTACGGGGATATGGAGAAGCTGGACTGCTCCCAATGAATCCAATCGTTTTACAGGACTGTTCGTTCTATTTTTTTCTCTGCTAATCTTTCCTCCAGTGATAGCAAATAGTATGAGTCGAGCAGGATTGATCTCTAGAACAGACTTCCTGACTATTTATACATTCTTCATGATCCCAGGAAGTTTTGTGATCCTGGTACTTTATATTAACACTACTTCGGACCAAACTCGTTTTCTAAACAGGATTACCGGGATTTGCCTGGGAACATTCTTACTCATTCTATATTGGATAGGGCTCGCTTCTATTTCCAGGCAAGAAGATACATTCGATCTGAGTAAATTAAGAGAAGCAGAGAATTCGATTTTTATTAAGAAGAATATTTCAGGCTCAGGCTTTACTGATTCTCACAAAATATATGCAAGACAATCCTCAGGATATTATGACTCTGTTTTCCCTTCGGAAGCAGAACGTTATTTTGTAGAAGATAACAAAGAAAAATCTAGATCCGTATTATATAAGTTCAACTTAGAAGATCACAAATACGAGGCAAGATTTCCATATGAAGAATATAGAAACTTTCTTCATAGAGCGATCCGACCTTATTTCGCAGTTTTATTCATCACTGTACTTGTGATACTTTTCGGATTCAGACTTTTTTTCAGAGGAGCGATTTGGAATCCCCTTAAAAATTTATTAATAGGGATTGGAAAAGTAAACCAAGGAGATTTAAACACAAAGATCCAAGTTCGTATCCAAGACGAGATCGGCTTTCTTACCGATTCATTCAACGGAATGGTAAGTTCCATTCGAGAAGCAAGAACTGCTCTTTCAGTATACGCTGATACATTAGAAGATCAGGTTAAGGATAGAACTTCCAGACTTACAAAATTATTGGAACAACAACAAGGAGATTATTTTTTAACATCCCTTCTACTTAAACCTTTCGGAATAGAGACAATTCAAAACGGAAAAGTATTCGTAGAATCATTCACTCGCCAGAAAAAACAATTCGTATTCAAAGAACAAAATCACGAGATCGGTGGAGATCTTTGTATGTCTACCAGCCTCAAGATAGGAGGTGCAAATTGTATTGTATTCATGAATGCAGATGCAATGGGAAAATCTATCCAAGGTGCGGGAGGTGCGATCGTCTTAGGTTCCGTATTCGGCTCCATCTTAAACAGAACCAGACTATTCGAAGATAAATCTTTAGAGTTCAGCCCTCAACGTTGGTTGAGATCCGCTTTTTTAGAACTTTCTAAAGTGTTTGAAATTTTCGAAGGAAGTATGTTGGTCACTGCAGTCCTCGGAGTAATAGAAGAATCCACGGGCAAAACATATTTAGTAAACGCCGAACATCCTTCTCCTATCTTATACAGAAATGGAAAGGCAAGTTTGATCCCAACCAAACATTTTTTCAATCGTATAGGATTACCTTTCGATCCATCTGCAATATTTACAGTTCAATCGTTTCAACTAAAGAGTGGAGATTGTTTGTTCTTAGGTTCAGACGGAAAAGACGATTTGATAGTGGGTATACGAGAAGATGGAAGCAAAGAGATCAATGAAAACCAAGAAGCATTTTTATCCAGAATTGAAGAAGCAAAAGGAGATCTACATAAGATCTACCAAGATATGGAAGAATATCTCACCGATGATATTTCCTTTTTAAAGATAGAATACTCATATTCTAAAGAGCCGCTTAGAACAAACGGACAACCTACAAGACTCGTATCAAAAGAAATAAATTAAAAACAATAAGGAGAAAAAAATGCAAAGTGGATTTTTACTGGAGATAGTTCTCCCGGTCTCACTTTTTATAATCATGTTCGGGATGGGACTTTCTTTGACACTCAAAGATTTCGAAAGAGTGGCTCTATTTCCTAAAGCCGTATTGGTTGGACTTTTAGCCCAACTTTTACTATTACCGTTTTTAGGATTTATGGTAGCTACGATGTTCCATCTGGAACCATTGCTTGCAGTTGGATTAATGGTATTGTCTTGCTGTCCTTCTGGCCCAACTTCAAATATGTATTCATATTTGTTTAAAGGGGACGTAGCCCTATCAGTAACGTTAACCGCTTTAATTAGCGTGATCAAACCTTTCACTCTTCCATTTTTAACTTACTATTCAATGGTATATTTTATGGGAGAAGGAAAAACGATAGATCTTCCTATTCTTAAAACCATCTTACAACTTTTTGTAATTACTGTTCTTCCTGTTGGAATAGGAATGGCTGTAAAAAATTACTCTCCGAAATTCGCAGAAAGTTGTGAAAAACCAGTAAAAGTTTTTTCAATGATCATTCTATTTGCGATCATTGCTGGGTTAGTAAAACAAAACTGGGAAAAGATGTGGGGATTTTTTGCTCAAAGTGGAGCAGCAGCCCTTACTATGAATTGTATCTGTATCAGTCTTGGATTTTTACTCGGGCTACTATTACGATTAAGCAGAACCCAAGCTGTTACAATCGCTTTCGAGTTAGGGATCCAAAATGGAACCACTGCACTCCTGGTGACTGGCACGATTCTGCAAGTCCCTACTATGACGGTTGTTCCTATCACTTATAGCCTTCTCATGTTTGTGACGGCACTCGTATTCGGGTTGTTCATCTTGAAAAATAGAAGATCCATTTTGGACCAACCTTCTTTAGAAAGAGCAAGTTAGGATTTAGATACAGAAGACCCCGAAAGATTTTTTCCTTCGGGGTCTTGGTTAGAATTAAGTTAAGCTTTATATCTTTCGATCAGCATGGAACCAGCGATTCCTCCGTGAGCACATGCAGTAAGTAACACTTTATTTGCTTTAGGATCTTCTTGTAAATCCATGATCGCGTTATTCACCAAACGAACTCCAGTGGCTCCGAATGGGTGGCCAATCGCAATAGATCCTCCATTAGGATTGATCTTCTTCTCATCGAATCTTTTTTCCCAATCCCAACCAGTATCCATTTTCAACTGTTCCATAGCGGCAACAGCAGTAGAGGCATAAGCTTCATGGATCTCAACGTAATCCATATCTTCTAATTTCAATTGTAGGTCTTCTAACAAACCTTCAGTCGCAACTGCTTGTCCAAGTCCCATCAGATTCGGATGAACTCCTTTCATTCTCCAGCCTGAAAGTAATCCTTCTATCTTTAAGCCAAGAGCTTTTGCTTTTTCTACGGTGGTGATAATCACTCCTGCAGCTCCATCTGAACGTGGACTTGCATTGAAGATAGAAACTGTTGGTCCATGAGTTTTTTTAAGATCTTTACCGTATTTTTTCTTAAAGTCTTCAAACTTGCTTTGAGGATTATCGAACAGAAGCATTGCTCTTCCCATACGACTTGGATTTTCTACGAGACCTTTTCTGAGCTCTACTGCCTCATCAATTTTCAGCATATTACCTTCTTGGTCTTTTACGGGAATGATAAATGGTTCATATCTTCCTTGCATAGAAGCATCGTAAGTACGTTTAAATGATTCAAATGCAACCTTATCAGTAATCTCACGAGATAATTCGTAGTTCTGTGCGAGAATCTCCGCAGTCACCTGCATGCCGTAAGAATTCTCTCCATCATCTAAACCATCTTCTAGAGTATCTCTAAGCTCCACTCCTTCCGGAAGGTTGTCTGGTAGGAGTTTATTCAATTTTTCTAATGATCCAGTTTTCTTATTCAGACGTGCATTTTTTACTATAAAAGGCATATCAGTCTGGGATTCTTCTCCGATTACGAGAAATACTTCTCCTTCTCCCAATATAATCCTCCTTGCTGCTTCTGAGACTGCCTCCAATCCAGATACACAGTTATTAGATAAAGTGATAGAAGGAATTTCATCTCTAAGTCCAATCAGATTTGCGATTACTCGAGCGGGATTCGGAGAACTTGGGAAACCTTCTCCCACTACGATCCCGTCTATATCTTCTTTTTTGATCCCACTTTTTTGTATAATACTCTCGGCTACGATCTTACCCAAATGATGAGCAGGATAAGCCCCCAATCCTTTTGCGATCTGAGCGAATGGAGTTCTTAAAGGTGTGCAAATTGCGAGTTTAGTTTCGAGTTTCATCGTTTTTCTCCCGATTATATTTCGAAAATTTTCAATTCGTGTATATACACCATTTAGACCACAAAAACTATAACATTGAAAGCAAAATATTCCGAGGCAACGTATATAAAATATTTAAGTATATAAACGAAAGAATAAGCAAAGATATTGAAGAAGATATAAAAAACCCCGAAGAAGTTTCCTTCTCCAGGGCTCGATTCAATTCTATAAGTTAAAAATTAACCTTCGAATCTTTCGATGAGCATAGCTCCTGCAATTCCACCGTGAGCGCAAGCAGTAAGAACTACTTTTTTAGCTTTAGGGTCGTCTTGAAGGTCCATGATCGCATTGTTCACCAAACGGATACCAGTAGCTCCGAATGGGTGACCGATAGCGATAGATCCACCATTAGGGTTGATCTTCTTCTCGTCGAATTTTTGCTCCCATTTCCAACCGGTATCTTTTTCGATTTGAACAAGAGCTGCAACTGCAGTAGCTGCAAATGCTTCGTGGATCTCAACGTAATCTACGTCTTCAATCTTAACTCCGGTGTCTTTAAGAAGTGCTTCGGTAGCGTAAGCTTGTCCGATTCCCATCAAGTTAGGATCTACACCATACATTTTCCATCCGGAAAGAACTGCTTCGATCTTTAATCCAAGAGCTTTTGCTTTTTCAACAGTAGTTAAGATAACACCAGCTGCTCCATCAGAACGAGGGCTCGCGTTAAAGATAGAAACGGTTGGTCCGTGAGATTTTTTAAGATATTTGGAATACTTAGTTTTGAACTCATCAAATTTCATTTGTGGGTTGTCAAAAAGAAGCATTGCTCTTCCCATACGGCTTGGGTTTTCAACAAGTCCTTCACGAAGTCCAACTGCTTCATCAATAGTAAGTTCAGTTCCGTCTTCGTCTTTCATTGGGATGATGAATGGAGCGTATTTTCCTGCTTTAGAAGCTTCTAATGCTCTTTTGAAAGATTCGAAAGCTAATTTGTCAGTGATCTCACGAGAAAGCTCGTAGTTCTGAGCAAGGATCTCAGCAGTTACTTGCATTCCGTAAGAAGTTTCTCCGTCGCCAAGTCCGTCTTCAAGAGTGTCTCTAAGTTCAACACCTTCCGGAAGATTGTCAGGAAGAAGTTTTTTCAGTTTATCCAAAGATCCTGCTTTCTTGTTCAATCTTGCGTTTTTCACAACGAAAGGCATAGAAGTTTGGGACTCTTCTCCGATTACTAGGAAAAGTTCACCTTCTCCAAGAATAATACGGCGAGCTGCTTCAGAAAGAGCTTCGATTCCGGATACACAGTTATTGGAAACAGTGATCGAAGGAACTTCGTCTCTAAGTCCGATTAGGTTAGCGATCACTCTCGCGGAGTTCGGAGCGTTAGAGAAACCTTCTCCAACTACGATTCCGTCGATTTGATCTTTTTTAACTCCACTCTTTGCAATAATGTCTTCAGCCACTATACGACCTAGGTGATGGCCAGGATAGGGTCCTAAAGCTTTCGCAATTTGAGCGAAGGGAGTTCTTCTTGGCGTACAAATCGCCAATTTTTGATCGAGTTTCATTGTCTTTCTCCAGACCTTTTATTTGATACGTTCATTAGAATAAGATAATATTTCATTTGGAGGCTCCCTCAGGAAACTCGGTGACCCTTGCGAATACTTTCAGCAAATCTTCTCCAGGTTTTTTAGGTCTAGACTTGCTTACGGATACTACGAGTAGATCATCCATGGATTCCGCTAAAATTTCTCCAGTTTCGGAGTCGCTGACTTCTTGTCTCATACGGCTCCAAATTTTATCAAAACTATGAATCCAAGTTTGTATCTTAGCTCTTCTACCTGCGGCGAGAGGTTTACGATAACGGATCTTTCCACCCATATAGAAAAGTGTGGTATCCATTGCGACCAGATCCTCTAGGCTAAGTCCACATTCTGCAGTGAAATTCCAGCGACCTTCTTCCAATAGTCTCCAATAATGAGAAGGATTATAGTCACCGAATGGATTTCTTTCGCAGTAGAAAAGATCCCTTACTGCAAGTGTGCGCTCGCAAGATCCGGAAAAAGGCGGTATAGATTCAAATGAAGAGATTAATTCTTCGGAAGGATCTTGGGCTACAATTAACTGGAAAGGTTTTCCGTCCTTCTCCGTTCTTGCTAATGTTCTGATCTCCGCGGCAACTTTTCCGTTTGGATCCAAAACTTCTTGGGAGAAGGTTAATAGGCCATCTTGGCCGGAACGATAATTAGTGCGTATGGATAACTCAGTGTTTTCCATTTGTTGAGCAAGAAAGCGTATATCTGCCCCGACGGTTTGTAATCGAACTGATTCTTCGATCATTCTTTTCCAAGAATATCCCGCTTCTTCTAAGATACGATATCTATCCCCTAGGCAAGAATCCTCATAAGTCCTGCTAGTGGTATGTCTTTGCGTATCTAGATCCGAAAATCTGGTTCTGACTTGTTCTTTTTCCGTAACAGACATTTTGAACCGTCCTGACAATAGCTTAGACCCCTGGGAAATCGGGGCAATAAAAAAATACAGAACGTTCGTTCTGGTTTTTTATACGCTAAACCCAAATTCTATTGACGAAACGAGGTTTTTAGGGCAATACTGAAAAAATAACGTATTTAAGCACATGACCGCTCAGAGAAAAAAAAGAGATTCCGGTGCCAGTGTCCGAGAAAGAATTCTAGATACTGCGACAGATCTTTTCTATAAACAGGGATTTTCCAATACCGGAATGAGACAGATTATCCAAGAATCCGGTTCAGTAGCTGCTAGTCTTTACGATCATTTTCCTTCTAAAAAAGAATTAGGGATCGCCTACCTTGCTCGTCAGGAAGAAAAGACTCTTTCTGATCTTGCTTCTCTTATGGAAAGATATCCAGAGGTCCAAGAATTTTTAAGAGCTTGGGTGATCTTGAAAGAAAGACAGATCCGCCATCATGAATTTTTCGGAGATCCGTTTGCAGGTTTTGCAAATCAAGTTATGGATGCGGATCCTGAATATACAGAATTTCTAAAAGGTATCGCTGAAAAATGGACCAAGATGATCAGAGATTATCTTAGTCGCGCAGTTGCTTCAGGACAATTTTCTAGAACTATGGATATACAATATACTTCTAGAAGAGTTTTGATGGCGTATCATGGTTCCATCACTCTTTGGAGAATGACCAAAGATCTACGCTATATCAGAGAAATGGAAGATAGTCTTAGAGAAATTTTCGAAGACTATACCGCTAAATAAATCGATCATCTCCGAGCCTTTGCTCCGAATTTGATCTTAGAAGCAGATTTATTCTTTTGAGGTTCTTCAATTACATCTCTCAATTCTGTTTTTTCTGCATGTAAAAGTTTCAAAGGACTTTCTACACTTACCTTACAGTCCTGCATATGTGATGCAGAGAAGTTTGTAACCGCCAACATCATCTGGGTCCAAGCTGTCATAGTTTCCGGATTTCTTTTTGCACTTTGTAATCCGTATATGATTGGATCTTTCATCTTATCCATCAAATTGCAGGAAGGAAAATAAATCCCCGCTCCCTTCTTCAAAAATCTAGAAACTGGAATAAAAAGAAAATTTCTAATATGGCTCGGTTTCCCTTTAGAAGCCTCAGCAAACTTCAGATATAGGATCAGATTTTTCTCAGCAAGAGCTTCTGCCTCTTTGATCGAGGCGGGATTCTTTTTCAAAATAGAAGAAGATTTTGCAAATCCTCTTTCAATCTCATGTCGGATATGACGAGCGCATAGATGTTGGATCATCTCCCATCCGCCAAGTACAACGGCTTGAGGACGATAATAAGCTATCGAGTCATCACCTTCTATATAGAAATGCTTTCCTTCTTTCTGGTTCAAATCATAATACAAATCCCCAATGATCACACTATTAGAAGCGTGTTCCTCAGCAGATTGCCGTAACTCGTCCAAGGCAACTGCATCGGTCAGAGGAACAAAAGAATCATTTCCAGCCAAAAAATCTAAACAACTCCCGATAAATTCGTGATGTTCACTATGCTCCTGGTAAGCGGTTACCTGGGGAGAATTACAGGAGAATAGAAATAATAAACTAGATAGAAAAAAGAAAGAGATGCGAGCCATAATCTAATCGAGCGAGTATCTCACATTCCTGGAATTTTGTCGGTCAAAATCTTATATCGAAATTTGTAAATATTCAGATTTAGATTGATTATAAATCAGATTCTATGGCGGCAATTCTTAGGACTAAATTTCTTTTAAAACAATCTCTCAGTTGGGATATCTTTTCCGAAAAATTATGTTTGATAATTAATAAAAAACGTTATTTTTTCTTCTGTGAATCGGACCAAGATATTCTCATCTACTTATAAGTTAACAATTAGATTTTTCCGATCTGGAATCGTTTGCCTATTATTCTTTTTGCAATGTTCGTTACTACCTCTTGACTTTTTATACCCAGAAAGTGTTAGTACAGATGGATACAGTCCATCCTGTATAGCATTCAAATTATATAATACTACTTGCCCAAACTGCAAAATGAATATAGACATAGGTTTGGGGACTTTTAGCTTATTTACAAATAGTTCGATAGAATACCCATATACTAATTCTCCGAGGAACCACTCTCAATCTTCAACTACTCCACAGCATTGGGCGTCGAATCATTCTGAATACGTTCATATAGAAATGCCTTCTCCTTCTGGCACTATGGTTTTAAGTCAAGGTCTCATTTTTGAATTTACAGATTCAAATTCTAAAGTGTATGAAAACTTTGATGACAGTTTTCAAATAGAGCAGACTCTCTTTTTTCCAAACTCTTACGATTCTGGAATTTCAGGAACAATCTCTGGGCAGCTTAGGAATAAAGCCGATTTTTCTGAGATAATCAATGTAAGCGGTTCAATCCAAAATTTTACTTCAGATTATAGTCCAATAACCTGTTCAAATGGAATGTAAGCTTAATAAATATTCCCGAACATGATATTTTCCGCTGGAAATAAATAATTATTACTTCACCCTTCTCCCCTCATGAAAGATAAACCTGGGATTTTCAAAAAGCTCCGTTACCATTTCGATAATTTTATGTCTAGGGGAGGAGGTTCCGTATTCGCGGCATTGATGACTCTCTTCTTAGGAGCATTCGTATTCTTATCTTTTGTAAGGATCCTCGGAGCGTTCTTCTTTCCGGATGAATCCATTAAAGAGTCAGGCGATTTTTTATGGAGAGTATTTTTACAAATCTCCGACGCAGGGGCTGTCGCAGAAGACGGAGAATCCAATGGGTTCAATAAGATCATCGGTATCTTAAGTGTATTTTCAGGTTTGGTTTTATTTTCGAGCTTAGTTGCATTTATCACAAACCAATTCGATCAAAAAATACAAGAGCTCAGAAAGGGAAAAAGTGAAGTTTTAGAATCTGGTCATACTTTAATCTTAGGATTCGGAATACGGACCATTGAAATATTAAGAGAATTGATAGAAGCAAACTCTTCTGAATCAGGAAAGGCAGCTGTTATACTCGCGGACAAAGACAAGGAAGAAATGGATGATTTCCTTTCGGAAAATTTACAAAATACGAAGACAACAAAAATTATCACAAGATCAGGATTACCTTCTCATCTTCATTCCTTAAAAAAAGTAAATGCTTCCAAGGCAAAAAGTATCATCATACTAAATCCTTCAGGTTCGGAGGAATCAGAAGAAGGTAAATCTATAGGAGATGCAAAAGTATTAAAGTCCATCATGGCACTCGTTGCATTAAACGGGGAATCTGGACTTCCTCCAATAGTCGCAGAACTCCATGGATTAGAAAATCGAAATATTGCTACAGATCTTTCCGAATCAGTTCAGGTAATGGATGAAAGAAGTATTCTTTCTAAATTGCTTGTACAAACTTCCAGGACTTCTGGTCTTGCGATCGTGTATTCTAATTTGGTTGGTTTTGAAGGGAATGAGATCTATTTTTATAAACCTAAGAATGGCTGGAGAGGTTTAAATTTTTCTGAAATTTCATTTAGATTCAAAGAGTCTGTTCCATTGGGTTTCAGAAAAATTAACGGAACTATCATTTTAAACCCAACTCCTGAATATTTACCAGAGAATGAAGAAGACGCAATCATTCTTGCAGAAGATGATTCTAAGATCAAATTTGATGATAAACCTGTGACTGTGAATGCAGCACTTTCTTATCCGAATACAACTTTATCTAGGCCAATCGATAAACAATTGATCATTGGCTGGAATTCTAAGAGTAAGATCATCGTGAATGAATACGCAAAATTTTCTTCTCCCGATTCTCAAATTGATCTTTTGATAAACGAATCCAACGAAGAGATCAAAAATGCTCTCGCAAAACTGAAAACAAAATATCCTCAGATCAAACTAAGATCCTTGATCGCAAATCTTTCCCAAGAAGGCATTTTGGAAAAACTTTCTCCTGAACAGTATGATTCCGTAATATTCTTAGCGGAAGAAAAGGAAAATATTGAAGAAGTAGATGCAAGAACCATTTCTCTTCTATTAAGATTTCGCCAATACTTTAAGAAGAAGCACCAAGCTGGTGGTAAAAAGGCAGAAACTCAGCTAATTACGGAAATTATGAATTCCGAAAATACAGAATTAGTTTTGGAAACTGGAGTGAAAGATTTTTTAATCTCAAACCAATTTGTTTCCAAAATGATGGCCCAGGTTTCCCAAGAACCAGATATAATGAGAGTGTATGATAGTTTATTCGATCCGGATGGAAGTGAGATCTATCTTAAACCTGCATTTTTATATTTCGAAGATTTTCCAAAACGTGTAAATTTTGCAGACTGCATGTTAGCGGCTCAACAAAGAAAGGAAACCTGTTTTGGAATTAGGATTGTCTCGGAAGAAACAGATGAGTCCAAGGGTTACGGAGTCTATCTGATCCCGGATAAATTGGAATATTTTACCTTACACGAATCTGATTCTTTGATCGTCTTATCCGAAGATCAATCTTAGTTTATTTCGTCTCTTCTTAGATAAACCGGGAGAAATACATTGAGACTAAAAATTTTTCAGATCGTATTTTATACTCTGCTCTTTGCTTCTGCATTTTATGCACAAGGCCAGGCACCCAAAGTAGATTTGGAAAATGGTTCTAATTTTCCCAAGTATAATTTATCAAATTGGAAAACCGCTCCTTCCAGTTGGGAAGAATTGGATAAATTTCCTTTTCCAGAAGGAAAAGATTTTGCATTAAAAATCCCGAATGCAGTTGGATATTATACAGGTCCAGATGGCGGAACTGTTTATCAATGGAGTCCTGGAGTTTATAAATGGGATCTGAAAGATGGAACTAGTTTTATGCATAGATCCTCTGAGGAATGGGGATTAGAAAAAGAAGGAATTAAGATCTACTCCTGGCCCAAAAAATGCGCAAACTGCCAATCAGAGAAAGTATTTACCTTTCCAGATAAATCCCAAATCACAGCTTCTTTTTATTCTGTGGCTGGTAAGTTAGAATACTTGTATGAGAACCCTGCAGAAAAAAAATTCTTTAGATTCACTAAGCCGGGAAGATACGGAAAACTTTCAGAAGAGAAGGATCGTTTTTATTTCGAGTTCGAACCTAAAAACTCTCTTTTCGTTCATGCATTTACAGAATCCAAAACTACTAAAGATTTTTTTAGAAAGGCGGAGAATGATTTCGATCTGGTATCTTCTTCCAAGATACTCGTAGCTTTCTTTCAGGATACTAAGTCTTTTAGAGAATTCAATAATATAGCAGGGATAGTATGTAGTGGAGGAAGAGGTGGGATTTACGGGATCAGTTTCTGTGACCCAAGTTCTGAGAAAGATATGATCCTAGAAGATCCAGATCCTGAAATCAAAAGACATCAATATTCTACCCAACCTACTCATATGGTCTATCATGAGATCACTCATCATATGCAGCAGATCCGATGTGGCACAATTCGAACCGGAAAAAGCCAGCCTCCTATTGTTCAACCTGCTTGGCTTGTAGAAGGTCATGCCGAGTTTGTAGCCCAATACGGTTGGCCAAAATATAAAGGAACCAAGTATAGAGAATATTATGAAAACTTTATTCTCAAAAAAAATAAGTTGTACTTGGAAAAATCAGATCCTTATCTTGCAGGATTTTTAGCAATGGACTTCATTTCTCAAAAATACGGGAATTCTAAGGTCAGAGACCTCTGGGATAAAACCTGCGAAGGAGAAAATATAGATTCTGCATTAAAATCAGTTCTCAACTCTAATGTTTCCAAATTACAATCGGATCTATTGAACTATTTGGATTCTGAATCAAAAGATCTTCCTGCAAAATTTTTGGAATGGGAAATCATTGGAACTATTACCTTACCTTTTGCTTCTTCGGAAGCTTCTTCTTTTAAAACGGAAGAAATTGCGGACTTAACAAATATTACTGATCCCTCTTCTATTCCTGATATTAGGATTCCTTTCTCTTTGAAGATAGAATCTCTAAAAGGTAAAGCAGAAGGAGTGTTTCAATCTTCGAGAAAGGAAAGAGTTTATCTTTTTAAGAATGGAACCTATAGATTCGAAACTCCAAAGTATCAGGTGAATGTATTCCCTGATGGAACTACAAGTTTTACTTCTGAAAAAAATTTGATTACTGTTTGGGGAAATGGAACAAGGAAATGGGACTCCGGCGGAAAAACTCTTACGTATTTTCCGCCGAAACAATAAAGGAGTTTAACGTTTCTTCTTGGGTTTTGCTTTTTTAGGAGCAGCTTTAGCTACTTTCTTTTTGGCAGGACTTGTTTTCTTAGCAACAGAAGTTTTAGGAGAAACTTTTTTGGAAGGAGCAGAAGTAACTGCTTCCTTCTTCGTATCTTCCTTAGCAGCTGGTTTTTGTTTAATCGGAAGTGGGTCCTTCTTCTCTTCTGAAGTAACTAAAGAGCCAAGGCATTCTATTCCTAGCGGTCCTAAGTATAAATTCAAATGTCCATATTCAGGGATCTCTACATCATCAAAATGACCGAGAGTAGCGCTTTCCCAAGGACGGACGATACCTTCTCCCTTTGTAAAGACCGCTTGTACATTATGAAATTTTGAATAAGTTTCTACAACTTCCTTAACCAATTTGGATCCAGGCATCATCTGCCAGGTGCAAGGAAAGATCGGAGCAAGGTAAGCCATATAAGTTCCGTGCATAGGAGATCCTACCACGAATATTTTTCTGACTCTATCTCTTCCCTTATAACTTAAACCTGCAGCGATAAGTCCTCCCATGGAGTGGCAGATCAAATAACAATCTTTGATATTCTTCTCTATTAGAAAATTCTCAAGTATCTTACTTTTTTTACGGATATTCCCGGTCTGGAAACCAAGTGGAACCACATATACAGGATGCCCAAGAGAGATTAAATGTTTGCGCATCGCGGTCCAGGTAAGACCTCTTCCTAAAAATCCAGAAACACATACGATGGGGCGTTTATATCCCTCAGTATGATCCGGAAGTTCTATAAAGATCCCCAGGATATGACAGAAAAAATAATATATATGGTGATAGATCTCAGCTAAATGTTGTACGATTACAGGACGGATATTCCCTTTTTCGGGAAGGTAAGTAAGATGGTCTCTCTTCATTCGGTTTCTGCCGCGGGCGAATATCCCGCCCTACGGTAGAATCCATTCTCAGCCCCGAGGCGCAAACAGAATTTTATGTCATTCTGCTCTATGAAATATAGGAGAATGTCATTTTGTTTTGGCCTCATATTCTGCAAAAAAATCGCATAATTCTTTATGAGAATACTGATGATCTGCATAGGTAAATGTGCCCAAGTTCTTTATTTCCAATGCAGCCTGTCGAATGAGATGAAAACAAGCTCTAGCAAGACTTCCGCCTATACTAATTCTTCGAACTCCTAGAGATCTTAATTCTTCTACAGTAAGTTGGTTATGACTTAAACCCATTACCACATTCAGAGGGCCATTGATAGAATTTACCAATGTGCCTATCGTTTTAGGATCTCCTATCCCAGGTATAAAAAGACAATCTGCTCCTGCCTCTTTATAAGAATTACAACGGGTGATTGCTTCTTCCATCGCATTAGGATGATTTGTTAAGAATGCATCTGTTCTAGCAGTTAGAGTAAATGGAATACCGCTTTGATCTGCGACATTTCTGATGGCAGAAATTCTTTCTGACGCTAGTTTGATATCTAACAAAGGAGAAGAAGGATCTCCACTTAGATCTTCTATATTACAACCGACCACTCCAATTCCAATCGCTTGTTTTACAGTTTCAGCGACTTGAGAAGGTTGGATCCCATAACCACCTTCCAGATCCGCACTTACTGGAATTCCTACAGAATCCACTATAGATTTTACTTCGGTAAGCATGTCTTCTTTGCCCATGATCTGGTGATCAGGTAACCCTGCTGCAAAAGCGATACCAGCACTCGTAGTCCCAATCGCAGAATATCCTGCACCTGCCAACATACGAGCGCTTCCCGCGTCCCATGCGTTAGGCATTACAAAAATATCTTTTGAATGTAAGTTACGGAATATTTCGCCTAATCTCTTTTGCGCAGAAGCCATACTTTCCTTTGGATATTAATCTTTTTTAAACTTTAAAGAAGCTGAATTGATACAATATCTTAGCCCGGTCGGTTCAGGACCATCAGGGAATACATGTCCTAAATGTCCTCCACATCTGGCGCACATAACTTCTGTGCGGGTCATTCCATGGCTTGTATCTGTTTCGGATTGAACAGACTTATCAGCTGCAGGTTTATAAAAAGAAGGCCAGCCGCTTCCTGATTCATATTTTGTATCCGAGCTGAATAATTCTGCACCGCAAGCGGCACAAAGGTATTTTCCTTTATCTTTATTATAATAATATTCTCCGGTAAATGCCCTTTCTGTCCCCTTCTCTCTAATGATCCGATATTGATCAGGGCTTAGGACTTTTTTCCATTCATCCTCTGACTTCTGCACTTCGTATTTCATCTTACCTCCTTTCTTATCTTTTGGAGCTCCTACAGATTCGGAACATCCTGACAAAACGTATCCTAATAAACATACAAAACCGATACATAGTCCGATTTTATTCATGGTTCTATTCCTCGCCAGATACTTCGGTTTCTTCCCGAAAAGGTTACTTTTAAACCGTGGTCTTAAAGAGTTAAATTATTGTGATTTGTTCGAATTGTAAAGCTCAAACATTTTTCCAAACACCTGTTCGGTTCCTTCTCCTTTGTTCGCATTACAAACCAAAGTTTCGATTCCATCGACGAAGTGAAGGTAATACTTGACACAAGCTTAATAAAGCAGTACACCTAAAGGCCTTAAGCGACAGGGAGTATACAAATGATTCAAGGAAACTATTTCCAAGATAACACCGACTTACAAACTCATTTTGATAATCTTATAGATTGGAAGGAGATCATAACAGCATACGAAGGCGATTTTCATGACGCCGCCAAATACAAGCAGACTAACGACGACAGGTTTGCATATGCACCTTCTACCGTACAAGAAGCTATAGATTATTATAAATCTACTGTGGATGCATTGGGAGAAATTATGGGGGACTTTGTGGCTCCTCGTAGTAAGGAAATGGACCAAACAGGTTTGAAATATGAGAACGGCAAAGTTACATTTCCAAAGGCACAAGAAGAATGTTATAAAACCTTAAAGGATGCAGGTCTTATGCCTATTTCCATCTCTAGACAATATGGAGGTTTAGGCTTACCTGCAACTGTACAATCCATTATGTGTGAGATTGCTGCCAGAGCAGATGCAGCATTCTGTTTAGCATACGGAAATATTAATATAGTTGAGATCATGGAAAGATTCGCGTCCGAAGAGATGTGCAATGAATGGTTGCCTCAAATCGCCGCAGGAAAATTCAGCGCCGCCATGGCTCTAACAGAACCTAATTATGGCTCAGACCTTCCTAATGTACAAACCAGAGCAACTCAAGATGCTGATGGAACCTGGAAAATTAACGGGGCAAAAAGGTTTATCACTCATGCATGCGGTTATATAGATTCTCCTTCCGTTATTCTTACGTTAGCGAGAACAGGAAGTCCAGAAAGTGGAGCAAGAGGCCTTTCATTCTTTTTAGTACAAGGCAAGGACGTTCATGTTGCAGGAATAGAACATAAAATGGGATTACATTGTTCCCCTACCTGCGAAGTGGTTTTTGAAAATTCTCCGGGATTGCTGATCGGAAAAACTGGTTACGGTCTTGTGAAATATTCCATGGGAATGATGAATGCTGCAAGACTTACAATCGCAACTCAATCTTTAGGAATTGGAACTGCCGCTTATTACGAAGCAAAAAAATATGCCTCTGAAAGAATACAATTCGGTAAACCAATAGAGAAGATACCGGCAGTCCGAAAAATTTTGGATAAGATGGAAAGAGAAATTTTAGCTACAAGATGTCTTGTTTCAGAAACAGGAAGAGCAATCGATCTTTATCATTGGAGAAAAGAAAGAATGCTGAAAGAAGAAGGTAAGAGCGAGAGAGATGTAAACCAAGACGAAACAATTCGCCGTTGGGAAAAACTCGCAGACTTATTCACTCCTATGAGCAAGTATTATGCTTCCGAAGGTTGTGTGGCTCTTGCATCAGATGCAATCCAAATCCATGGTGGAAGTGGATACACCGAAGATTACGATGTAGCGAGGATCTACAGAGATAGTAGGATTACTACAATCTACGAAGGTACAACTCAATTACAGATCGTCGCTGCAATCGGAGGAGTAGTTTCTGGAATGTCTGCAAGTGGACAACTAAGAGCTTACGCAGAAGAAGAAATGTCCAAATTTTCTCCATCAACGGATCTCAAATCTCTTTGGGAAAAATTAGAACAAGCAGTTCATTCTTACAAATCGATTGGAGATGGTTTTACAAAAGACGAACTCGCCTTCGAAACTGTCGAGATCGCAGCAAGATTTATAGCAGGAATGCTTTTAGAAAGATCTTTAAGCCAAGTGGATGGAGATCTGAGAAAACAAAGAACCAAACATTCACAAGATTATAATATAGATTCTTTAGCTATCGCAGAAGGAAATCTATTACGTTTAGAAAGAGCAAATCGCCAGGCTACAGCAGCGGTTTAAAAAGTAGAACGGCCGGCAATCGTCGGCCGTTTTTTTACTCTTCCTTTTTTTCTCCAGGAAGATGAGGGATTTCTCCGATCGCAACCCCAAGAGCAATACGATTCAAAGAATGTTGGTGCAACATTTTACGATAAGTCATCTCCGCATTTAACATCCCGATTCTGGATGCAATTGCTTCTATCCTACTATTTCTACCGGAGCGGTAACCACTGGCCTGACTTTGAGAAGTTTCCTGAGCAGATACAAATGCTTTTTGATATATCGCTAATATCTTTTGAGAATTCTTAAAACTTTCAAAAGCATTACGGATCTCTTGAGTTGCAGTTCTTCTAGTTTGAGAAGCAGTTAACTTTGCCTGCTTCTTTGCAGAGTCAGCCGCTTTTAGATCAGCCATTTGTGAGAATGGTGTTAAAGGCATTGTAATCTGCAACTGAGCAGTGACATCCTTGGAATGTGTTTGGCCGGGATAAGGAAAAGAATAATAATTATTTAATGCAATAGTAGGAGCAAAACCCACCCACGCCTTGTCTTTTTGTGCTTCCGCCACCTTAACACTTTGAAAAGCAGAAAGAACATCATATCTTTTTGCTAAATATTCTTCCGGTTCCATTCCCGTAGGGATCGGTTCCAATTCGGCTTTAAATCCTGCAACAGAGATCGGTTTTTCATAACCAACCATTGTGGCCAATGTAATACGCACTTGTTCCAGCTGGAATTTTGCATCAGCAAGAACTGCTTCTGCATTGGAAAGACTTGTTTCTGAATTCAGAAGATCGGATCTCATGATCCTTCCTACCGCATACATTCTTTTTCTTTCCTGCAAAGAATCTTGGTTCAACTCGTATGCTTCTTGGGAAATTTTAACACTTTCTTCCAATTGTAAAAAGTTGAAGTAGGCCTGTGCAATTTCTAAATACATTCTGCCTGCTTCATGTTTTGCTTCTAATCTTCTTTGCTCTGCTAAATTTTTAGAAGCTCTATAATCTTGGTAAGAAGCAAGTCCTGCAGAAATAGGAATACTGAGTAATAGACGAGAACCTGCTCCCACAGTAGGAGGAAGATTACTTCCCGAACTGGAAGAAGGTAATAAACTAAGTGGATCTCCACTTTGGATTGCCTTATACGTTTTATAATTATCTACTATAGAAGGCTGTTGTGTATGGCCAGGAACAGAGTAAAATTTGTTAAACACATAAGAAAGTGTAGGCATAAATCCAGCGAATGCTTTGTCTTTCTGAGCCAAAGCCTGCTCTGTTGCCTCATGCTTTAACGCAATTCTTTCCGTTCTTTCTACCGCGAGAATATAAAGATCGTCCAGACCGAAAGTATCTTTCGAAACTGTTTTCTCCACGTCCTGGGTAGTGATCCCTGTGATATTTTTTAAACTTTCTTCCACTACTCCGTCTGCGACTTTTACTTCCGGACTGGAAGCACATTCCCAAACGAGTAAACAAGTAAGAATCGAGAATATTATTTTTTTATAATTATTAAGAGTATCTACGAACTTCATCTTTCTCATTTTCCATAAGATAATAAGCGGCTGGAACGACCACTAAAGTGATTAATGTAGAAACGATCAAACCACCTAAGATAGTGATCGCCATTGGGATCCTAGTTTCTGCCCCCGGGCCCAAGGCCAAAGCTGGAGGGATAGCAGCCGCAATCGAAGAGAATGTTGTCATAAGCACCGGCCTCAAACGGACAGGGCACCCAATACGGATCGCATCTGCAATATTCTTTCCTTCACTTCTGACATGATTCACGAATTCCACAAGAAGAATTGAGTTCTTCTTCACAAGTCCTAAGAGCAGGATCAATCCTATAAAACTATACATATTAAAGGACTGCCCAGCTATCCAAAGAGCGATTAACGCACCCGAAAAACTGAAAGGCATAGAAAGAAGAATATAGAAAGGCTGCTTTAAACTATTGAACTGACTCGCTAAGATCATAAAAGACATTATAATCCCTAAGATCAAAGCTCCAGATAAACTAGACTGAGATTCGGAAGCAGTTTTTGCGGAGCCGGTCACCTCTACATGATAACCTTCCGGAAGCATTTCTCTTGCGATCCGAATTGCTTCGTTCGTCGCCCAAGTTTGTCCTTTTTCTTTAGGGGGATTTCCGAAAATTTTAATCGATCTATCTCGATTCACCCTGGTGATATTTTTAAGAGTGTTGGTTGCTTGAAGAACCAAAACTTCTTTCAAACGAACAATTTCTCCGTAAGTGTTTCTAACACCGATATTCGGAATAATATCCGTGCTTTCTCCTTGGTCTTTGTCTATCTTGACTCTAACATCGAAACTTCTACCATTCTCAGTAAAACGACTTACGTTACGTCCTCCCATCAAAGGTCCGATCGTATTTCCGATATTCGCCATACTCACACCGCGAACCGCAGCTGCTTCTCTGTTGGGTAGAATTTTGACTTCAGGCTGTCCTGAAACATAATCAGTATCTATATCCAAAATCGTTTTAGAAGAATCTAATTTTTCTCGAATAGAATCTGAAAGTTTTGCGAGCGTTGCCCAATCAGGTCCTGTCAGAACCAATTCAACAGGATAACCCCTTCCAGCACTAAAACCTCTTTGAGAAAGATCTTGTACGGAAAATTTCGCTTCAGGTACAAGTTCTTTCAGATCCTTTCTGAATTCTGTGAATACTTCAGACTGAGTGATCTCTCTTCCGGTTTTTTTACTCTTAGGACGGTTTCCCATATCCTTCATGGTAACAAAGAACATGCCAGTATTGGATTCCGTTCCTCCCATTCCGCCTATATTGCTCATATATTTTTCAACAATTGGGCGAGTACTAAGATAACCTTCTACCTTCTTCATTGCTTCATCAGTACGAATGATAGAAGAGCCAATAGGCATTTTTGCTCGAACAATAAATCTTCCCATATCCTGGGGAGGAATGAACTCCTTCTTCAGTAAGAATAAAAAGATGATGGAAAATGCAAAAAACAGAATAGAAGAAACGATCACAGTTGCAGGTTTACGAATTACAAATTCTAAAACTTTTCCATACACTCTTTCAGTAAATTGAAGAAAGTTCTCTATAACTGGATCCATTCTTTTGAAAAAAGAAAAACGATCTGCAGTATTCTTTAATTTAGAAAAGAGAGTATCTGCCGGTAAAGTAAACGGAGACTTTGATTTTTGTTTTTTCTGTGCTTCTTTACTTTCTTTATAACGAGAAGCTCTCATTGGAGTAAAACTTAATGCTTCAAAAAGAGAAAGAGCAACTGCTACAGAAACTGTAACTCCGAATTCCAAAAAGTAACGTCCGATAATCCCTTTCATGAACGCAACAGGAAGGAAAATCGCAATGATCGCGAGTGTGGCAGCTAACGCAGCAAATCTAATTTCGGATGCTCCATCCAATGAAGCCTGGAACCAGGTTTTTCCAGATTCTCTATGCCTACTGATATTCTCCAACACCATGATTGCATCATCCACGACTATACCTGTCGCCAAAGAAAGTCCGAGCAATGTGAATGTGTTTAATGTAAACCCAGCAAAATACAGGATCAAAAAAGTTCCCATCACTGAAGTAGGAATCGCAAGAAGAACGTTCCAAGTACTACTCCAATTTCCTAAGAACAATCTACATACAATTCCTGTTAGCACTGCAGAAAGTATGAGAGTAAAAACTAATTCATGAACTGAGTCCCTGATAAAAGTAGTATTATCATTGGAGACATTCAGTTCGAATCCAGGAGGAAGAGTAGGTCTTAGTTCTTCTAATTTCTCCTTCACCTTGTCGCCAACTTCTACAGCGTTTGCTCCTTTGATCTTTTTGATCCCGAGACCAACAGCAGAAACTCCATTAAATCTGGAAATTCTTCTGATTTCGTCTAGACCATCTTCGATCTTGGCAACTTCTCTCAAACGAACTGGACGGAACATCGCAGCACCGCTTCTGGAATTGATATATATATTAGAAAATTGTTCTACAGTTGGAACGTCTCCTACAGCTCTTAAGGAAACTTCGGAGAGTTTATTTTGCACTCTTCCAGATGGAACTTCTATATTCTGTTCTGTTAATGTATTTATGATATCGTTTACAGTAAGTTCCGCTCTTAAAAGTCGGATCGGGTCCAAAAACACATTGATAGTGCGGTCTACATAACCTCCGAGTATGATTTCTCCCACTCCTGGAATTTCTTGGAACTTGTCCTTGAGCCTGGTTTTAACGAAAACCATCTTTTCCTGGTCAGTTCTGTTGGGAGCGGTTAATGCAACCCAGATAATCGGTTGATCATCCGGATTAGATTTCATTATGATTGCTGGATCTAAATCGTCTGGAAGTTTATTACTTACCTGTGCAATCTTAGTTTGGATCTCTTGGACTGCGACATCTACGTCACGTTTGAGTTCCAACTCAACGGTGATCGTGGCAGAACCGTCCGTGGAAACAGAACGAACTTCTACCACACCTTGGACTGTCATCAAAACTTCTTCGATTGGATCGACTACGTCTGTCTCCATAACCTGAGCGTTTGCTCCGGTCAAGTTGAGAGTAACGTTCACGATCGGGAAGTCCACATCTGGCATCTGAGAAAGACCCATACGGGAGAAGCCGATACTTCCCAGCAGGATGATTGCAGCCATCATCATCCATGCGAAAATTGGATTGCGAATAGAAACCTCGGAAAGCTTCAAAGGAACCTCTTTCTATATATATTTGTAGGGAGGAATTTTTTGTTTAGTAATAGGACCTGTCTTTTTCGCACAAGTGCCAGATTTTTTCTTGTCCGAAGTATCAGAAAAGTGTACTAAATCAGACTCATGTCGTTTCAATTATTGGATCCCGAAAAAGGAATATTTCTCTCGGAAGCAGGCTCAACGAATACCATCCTAAAAGGAAAGGAATTCCCTCCAGGATCCTGGATCCTAGCGGATTTTCAATCTTCCGGACGAGGCAGAAAAGGAAAAACCTGGAGTATATTGGGAAAAGAGCCTTTTATTTTTTCAGGCAAATTCTCCTCTGATTCTAACCTATCTTCTCCCGGACTATTCTCTTTGTATGTTGGAGTTGCGGTAGCAAAGGCGATTTTGTCCGTATACCCTTCTACCAGTAAAAAAGATCTTAGGATCAAATGGCCGAATGATATCTATTTAAATGGAAAAAAAGTCTGCGGTATATTGATAGAGACAGAGAAGGAAGGAGAAGTTTGGGATTGGATCCTAGGCATCGGCGCCAATCTGTACGGCACTGAAATTCCAGATTATCTGAGTGACGCAGGGTTTATCACTGATGATCAAAATGAAAAAGGAAGAAGGGCCCGATTTTTAGAAACATTACTTCCTCTTCTGAACGATGCAGTACTCGCAATCTCAGATGGAGAAAAAAGAATAGAATTCATAAATGAAAAACTTCTCTGGAAAGGAGAAACCATAGCCTGGACAGAAAGCGGAGAACAAAAAACCGCAACTTTGTTAGGAGTAAATGAAGAAGGAAAATTATTAGCCCGGACCTCGGTCGGAAACATGGTCGAATTCATTGACAGCCCCGAGGATTTCAGGTCCTTGGGATAGAATGATCTTAGTAATCGACGTTGGAAATACCAACACTGTCTTCGGCATTTATAAGAACGGTTCCAAAGAGCCAATTTTCCATAGAAGAACAGTTACTCGAAGAGATAGGACCTCCGATGAAATGGGACTTTATCTTAAAGGTTTTCTCCGAGAATTTGAAATAGATAGCAGCCAAATTGTTGGTGGAATTTATTCTTCTGTGGTTCCTACGCTGAATCCAATCATTGAAAGAATGATACAGGATTGGTTCCAGATAGAACCTATCAGAGTTCAGTATCAAATGAAACTTCCTTTTGGGATAAAATATCCCAGACCTTTCGAGATAGGCGCAGATAGATTAGTAAATGCTGCTGCTGCAGTAAAGGATCATCCAGGAAAATCAATCATCATAGATTTAGGAACTGCTACTACATTCTGCGTAGTAGATGATACTCCTGATTATTTGGGAGGAGTGATTGCTCCAGGACTAAAAGGTTCTATGGATGCTTTGACTAGAAATACTGCGCAATTACCTCCAATCGTATTCCAGGCTCCGAGTAAAATATTAGGAGATTCTACTATAGAATCTATACAGGCTGGATTTTTCTTTGGATGGATTGGCCTTTTAGAAGGTATTATCAGAGAAGTTAGAGCTGCTCATGGAAATGATTATAGAGTGATCGGAACCGGCGGACTCGTAACTACCATTCACGCAGCAAATCCAAAAATTTTCGATAAGATAGAACCCTTACTTACTTTAAGGGGATTACAAATATTATACGAAGATAATGCAAAATGAATCTTTTGATCATTGGATTGGGAGGATTTTTAGGATCAGTTTGTAGATACATGATATCTCAGGCGATTCCTAAGGATTCCGGCCCTTTTCCGATCTCTACGTTTATTGTAAATATAGCTGGTTCACTCCTCATCGGAGTATTTTACGGATTATCTCAGGGAAAAATTTCAGAAGAATTTAGACTGTTTGCAACAGTAGGATTTTGCGGAGGATTCACAACCTTCTCCGCTTTTGCTTTAGAAAACTTCAAATTACTCCAATCAGGAAGCTATTTTAGTTTTTTTGCATATATACTTCTCAGCACGACAGTTTGTATTACTGCCGTGCTATTGGGTGTTTACTTAAGTAAATAAGAAGAGATCACTCTTAGGGAAGACGGATCTCTGATTTTACATTCCCCTTGGATGCCCTTACAGTTTTTGATTTAGGATCAACCTCGGAAATCAAATCGTATTCGATCGGGATCACAATTTTTCCTGTTTTGTCGATCATGCCGTATTTTCCTCCGTGAATAGAGGAATGTTCTCCATCACTTTCGGATTCACAACTGTTACAAACCAAAGAAAAACCTTCTTGGATCGGAAAAGCAAAATCATAATTTGCAGAAATCACCTTATTACAAGAAGCATCGAAAAATCCAAATTTAGAATTTTCTACAAACCGAGCTAAACCTTCTGAAAAATAATCCGGACCATTATCATAAGTAAAAGTATTTAATAAGACCTTGTTTTGAGAATCTATACAGACCCATCCATCTTTGCGAAAAGAAAAACCTACACCATTCTCATTAAAATCATATGCGAGTGCATATTGAGGAGAGATTAGGACTTTTCCGTTCTGGTCCTTATAACCATAAACACCATTCTCTTCGAAAGCAGTTAATTGTAATTTTTTAGAGCAGAAAACCAGCAAAGGCAAAAATAACAAAATCACTAAAAGGTAAATTTTTCGATCCATAGATCCTCCAATATATCATTTATTTCTAAAAGAGCCGCTCATCGCGAAACCTACATAAGCAGACGCAATAGCATCCCAAGAATCATCATGCCCAGTTAAATTTTCCATACCCAAAAGAAGTTTTAAAGCTGCTTTAATATCTTTTTTATCTGCAGTTCCACTACCGGTAGTTCCTTTTTTGATTTGAGAAGCAGTCGGTTCTACGACAGGAACATTATGCTCTCCTAATGTAAGCAAAACAACTCCCCTCGCTTCGTAAACTTTAGCTGCTGTAGTTCTATTCTTAGCAAAAAATAATTCTTCGACAGAAGCGAGATCAGGGTGATATTCATCCAAAATCGCATCCAACTGTCTGCGAATAGCAATTAAATTAACAGGACTTTTTGTTCCACTCGGAACTTCTATCGTACCATAAGTGAGAACACGAATTACAGACTTATCTTTCTGAAGAACGGAATAACCTAGACGATGGGACCCAGGGTCTATTCCTAAAATTTTCACCAAAAAGACTCCTGAATTAAAATTATGCTCTTATTGTAGGAGTTCCTACATGGGGCAAGGGGCGCCCCCGCCCGGCTTCGGGTGGGGGGAGTGGCCCGTGGGAGAGGAAATTCCCCTCTATCACAGACTAATCAAACTGACAATCGAATTCCACGCGCAAAACCTTGTTGGAATTCCAACAAATCTCAGCCGAATTCTTTTTCCAATTCAGGAGAAAGTTCGAAGTTGGAGTTCACACCTTGGACATCGTCATGAGCTTCCAAGTTGTCGATCAGCTTCATTACTTTTTCTGCAATTTCTTTGTCAGAAACTTCTGCGCCAACTAATGCAACGAATTTAATCTCGGATTCTTCCGATTTAATCCCTTTGTCTGTCAAAGCTGTTTGGACTGCTTCATAATCGTCAGGCGAAGTTACTACTCTGAAAACTTCGCCCTCGTTCTGAACATCTTCCGCACCTGCGCCTACAGCTAATTCGAACAATTCCTCTTCGGAAATTTGATCAGAAGGAATTACGATAATACCTTTTCTTTCGAAAAGACGACTAACGCTACCTGTAGTCGCCAAAGAACCGCCCAACTTAGTAAGAATACTTTTAATCTCCGGAGTTGTCCTGGTTTTTTTATCGGTTACTGCTTCCACCATGATCGCAGTTCCACCTGGTCCAAAACATTCATAAAGGCATTCTTCATATACAACGCCTTCCAACTCTCCAGTTCCTTTCTTGATCGCCCTATCGATATTATCTTTGGGCATGTTGCTTGCCTTTCCTTTCAGGACCGCGAGCCTAAGTCTTGGATTGGTATTAACATCCCCTCCACCCATACGCGCCGCAACAGTGATCTCCTTGACCACCTTAGTGAAAATCGCCCCTCTTTTAGAATCGATAGCGTCTTTTTTACGTTTAATCGTTGCCCACTTACTATGCCCGGACATCGGATTTCCCCTTATATTTAAGAATAGATAGGTTTAAAAAATATATAAGATCAGAAGCAGGAAAGTCGGCCAAAAACCGATCCTACTTTTTCAACAAAACCCGGTTTTTCCAGTCTGTCCATCCTTTTTGGCCTCCCCATCCTTCCAAGAAATCCAAGCCAAAACCCAAATCCTTCCAACAAAATCTAAACCTGTCAGCCTAACAAAAATTCCCAATCCCCTACCAAATTTAAGTCAGAAAAAACGAAAGGAATATTATAAATTCTTAAAATTCTTCCAAGAAAAATCTGGGCGGCTCTTCGTGAAACTCAGACCGCGCTGCTACGGTTTCGCGCAAAAGCGCTCATCCGGGCAAGCCCGGACTAAAGCCCTTCGCATCGCTGCCGCGAATTGTAAGAGAAGGATCTACTGTGTATGGGGGCTATTGTTTTGAAAAAGATCTCCCCACCCAATCGTAGCGACCCATAGGGAGCGAGAAGATGACCGTTTTCAACGAGTCGGTGGCAGAGAGAATCGATGCCAAACGAGTGC
>NZ_NPDR01000014.1 GCF_002811765.1 Leptospira saintgironsiae
GCCCCCTCCTCCGGAGGAAGCAGAGCCAGAGAGATATTTTTTATCCTGGTCGATGATATCGTTGGTACCTTTTGCAAAGTTACGATCCGGAGTGAAGTAGGTTCCTAAATTAGAAATATTGGATGCGTCTATTCCACCCTTTCCTACGTTATACGTAATCGATTGGCTCACGGTACCTCTGTCGGTTCTCCAAGGAGACACAGCACTTAAGTTGGACCAAGTCGCACCTGAATCGAAGGCAAGAGATCCCCATTCCACCCAAGATCCGTCATAAAATCTTGTAGGATATCCAAGGATCGCAAGAGTTGCAAATCCAGTGATGGAAGATCTTACATTCGTTCTGCAATAAGCAATGATTGTCTGTCCTTCCGTATATCCGTTCGTTGATAGAAGATTTTGGAGATCTGATTTTGGCAGGAACTCCTTGTTTGCATTGATAAAGTTTGCAAACGGAAGATTTTTCGCACCTTTTACATGCCCTTCAAAAGGTGTATAACAACTAGGAGTATCCGCACAGGTAAGATTAGAAGGTCCTACTGTGGATCCGCTTCCGTCGTATTCCGTTGACGATCTAGCATCCATGATGAAACTTCCTCCCGCTGGAGCCGGAGTAGAATTCGTGAAAGTCGGATCGGTTATACCTTGAACAGCATTAAAAACATCTGCAAGTGTAGCTTGTAAGATTGTATGATCTCGATACAAACTTCCTACTGTTCCTGCTCCGCTTGTTGTCGGAACAGTATAGATAGAGCCACCCGTTAATTGAGAAGCAGCGATCTTTGTGGAAGCCGCTCCGTTCAAAACTGCCAAGTGATTTTTCTCCACTCCCCAATAATACAATGTATACCAGGATCTAAGGGTCATCATCAGGTTCCCGTCGGAAGGAACATCTTGCGCGAGCACTATCAGATCTGTTGCGGGATTCACACCGAAACGTTTTAAGAATGCGTCAATATTCGCTCCTTCCGGAACAATGGTCTCTGTATCGATCAGGCCGTTAAATCTAGTCTGACCAAAAAAAGTATAATCTGTAGAACTCGCACTGATCCCATACACTCTTACACCAGTCTCAGGTCTTATATAAGAACCGGAAAGTGCTCCTCCACTTATCTGAAAGATGATCAATCTTCCGCTGATCGCAGATGGACGATTCGATGCCCAATTGGATCTCCAAGATTCCAAAGTGGATGCAGTTATCAGACCATACGTATTGCTATTATAGTCGTCATTCGAAACGGACAGAAGTTGTGAAGTCTCAAACACCTGCACAGGCTGTACCAGAGCAAGCTTCTGATACGGAGTGATGTATTCCGGAGCATCACAGGATGCGAAAACCGAAATTAGTATAGAAAGAATTCCTAATTTTCTAATATTTAAATTTAACATACTTTCCCCTCCGATCATAAGTTAAATGGAAAATTGATTAGGAACCCGAAGGTTCTTAAGATTGCGGTGTTGTACCCGGAATAAGTATGAGAATAGAAGAAGTTATAGTAATTCCCGTACTTGTCTGTATAACCCAAACTCACTTCCAGGTTATGATATATTTCCTTTCTTCCCCAAGCAGGCCTTTCATGTTCCAAGTAGTAGCTATACCAATCCGTTCCAAAAGGTGCGATAGATGGTGTATCTATTTGGATCAAATTTAAAGGAGGAGTTCCTTTAGGATCTGCAAACGCATATCCTCCCTGACCTATCTGTCCTCTACTTCCTACGATAAAGATAAAAGAATCAAAGAAACGTTTGTACAAGGCTCCGTAGTACAGCACATCATCAGGCACTGGCTTTTCTCTTCTGCGATAACTCCATTCGCCTAGAGCGCCAAGTCCCCAGATATTGAAGTCTTTACCTAAGTAAATATTTACTTCTGCACCGTTAGCTCCATCACCTAGAGCTTGCGGGTTTCTATCATAATCACCTTTCTTGATCCCACCAATCCTTACACTGACTGTCGGAACCCAGATGGAATCGAAATCGTACTCGTCCAAAACCTTATAACGTAAACCTGCTCTGGAATCTATGATCCCGTATTTATCAGGTTGTTCCGGAGAAGTTAAGGTCCCGAAATAACGATCTATCAATTGGGTCCTACCCAATTTACCGAAACCAGTTTGCAAATCCACAGTCAGTCTATCTGTAATCCCATACTCGAAAGCAAGGGCACCCACATTGATACGAACATCGTCATCATAAGTAGTATGATATTTACCAACATAAGCAGAATCATAAACTGAATTCACTGCAGTAGTCCGGACCCATAATTGTCTTTGATAAGGTGCCCAAACCGTCTGAGAGAATAATTCCCCAGTAAAAAGTGGTTGGGCTAATAATAGAAGGGGAAGAAAAACTCCCTTCTTAAATAAAAATTTCATTATATAAAGATTCCCTAATTAATCCTTTTTCTCCTCCAACTTCACGTTGAAGCGGATGCTTACGAAAAATTCCAAAGCGGAAATCTGTTCTTCGGATAATTTGCCTGCCAAATCCTCCAGATTCACCCTTCCTTTTTCGGAGTTGGGTAAAGAACCTTGTAGATATTCTAAGCGGTTTTTCTGAGATTTTACTAGATCTTCTTTTTTGGCGTCTAAGGCGACCTCTGCGTTATAGATTGCCTTGCCTAGATTGAATTTTTCCCTTTCTTTTCCACGAAGTGCTTGTCCAGCAACCCCGCCGCCTCCGAATCCTCCGGAAGCAAAAATCCCTTGCAAAGAAGAGAAGATCAGTGCGCCTATTAACGCGTAGATATATAAAGTTTTCATAAAGCAGTAACTCCCTCTTTTTATTTTATGTTACAGAATTGAAAAGGGCGAGGATATCCTCGCCCAGTCTATGTAAGTTGTGGCTTATTGGTTCTTGTAATTCCAGTCCTCTACGAAAGCCGCTTTAGTAGTAGTAGCTGAAGAGTTGATTTGGAAATAATCCACAGTGGATTTTTTCACACCTGTATTGTAGTGAGCTCCATCGCCGGATCCTCTTGCGCCAGACTCGATCGCGCCTTGAATGTCAGGAGCGAATTTAGCCGGAACGGAAGGATAAGAAGAAGCACCTGCAGTTACGTCGTCGTTGAAGTTTCCAGATGGGAAGTTTCCTGCCAAGAATCCGAAGATGCTCCATCCGTCTTCTAAGAACACAGAAGGACGTCCCAAGATCAAGAGAGTGGAAATACCGCTTGTTTGAGTTCTGGTATTGGTTCTGCAGTATTGAAGAATGGTTTGGCCTTCTTCGTATGCAGGAGCACCTGAGTTAGGTCCACCAGTAGTTCCGTAAGTGTCCCAGATATTTTGAACATCAGCTTTAGACTTGAACTTCAGAGTGTTGAAAGTTCCTGCAGCAGAAGTAGTATAAGCGTAAGTGTTATCCAGAGTAGAACGATCTACTAGGTTATAATGAGGAACGAAAACAGCACCTTTCAAGTGACCTTCGAAAGCAACTGCTCCACCTCCAGATTTAGTAGTTCCGGTAGTGTTCTCTCCACCGTTATACTCCTGCCATCCTGCAGAGGAAGTATATACGCTGATATCGTTGTTATTGTTTGCAGTTCTGTTGTCAGAAATCAAAACAGTGGAAGAAAGTCCTTTCACACCATGATTTCCGTTATTCTTAGCAACTGCGATTGTATCTTCGATGCTTAGAGTTAAGATCCTGTTATCAACATTCTTAAGTTGTTTAACAGAGAATGTTCCATTCAAAGGAGGAACAGATTCGTCGGTGTCATTACCCAATTCTGCTTCAGGGAATTGACCTTTGATAGTTCCGTTCAGGATAGCAAGATGTGCGTGAGCCACACCCCAATATCTTAAAGAATAATGTTGGTGACCGATGGATCCGTAGTTGTCTCCATTTCCACTTGCAAATACGATCAGGTCTTTAGTAGGATCTACTCCATAAGTTTGGAACCATTCGTCGATGCTCGCACCACTAATAAGTCCGTTTCCTCCAGTGGTTGAAGTTCCACCAGGAATAGAGATCAAACCATTGTATCTGGTTTCTCTAAAAGTTTTCCAGGAATAAAGTGCAGTATTGTTTCCTGCAACGGAAACGAAAACTTTCACTCCTGTAGTAGGAAGGATTAAACTTTTATTCGCATCTGCTCCAACTTTGTTTGCTTGGAAGATCACTAAGTTTCCGGTAATGCCTGCTGGTTTATTATTTGCCCAGTCGCTTACCCAACTTCTGAGAGTAGCCGAAGTGATAAGACCATATTGGTTTTCGTTATAATCGTCTGCAGACTCGATCGCTAGATCAGAGGCGCTTGCCACCTTCACACCGGAAGTTCCCCCGCCAATTGCAGCTAGTGCAAGTGCGGAACTGTCAGAAGATCCCTCTCCACAATTCCCGAGTAATCCCAGCGCAATTGCCAGGAGGCTCGAATTAATGAGCATATTTTTCATTTTGTTCTCCTAAATGCTGGTCCGATCGGGGTTCCCTCATGTTTATTCCACTGCGGACTCTAAGCACAAAGTCGAGAAAAGGCTCTGCTTTCACCAGGCTTATTTCAATATAACGAACATATTATCCAATTAATTGAACAATATATTAGAATAAACGACCAATTTTTTAAACAAAACGGAGTAGACTCTAAAAAACGGGGAACAAAGTGGCCTGAGAAAATGGTTTTTGTAACCCGGGGTAACGTTATCTTCCGCTAAAACAGAATATTCGAAATTTAGAAATTAGCTTTTCATAAAGTGTTTAGCTCAAAAGGAAATGCGGGGTCCTAAATAGAACAGGTCTCTTCCCCATTTATAGAAAGGTTCAAAAATCAAAAGATAGGTCAGTGCGAGAATTAATCCGCCGCTTAGGATCCTTTTTTCGCGATTAGAAAATCCTTGTTGAGAACGTATCAGCCAAAGAGAGAGCCAAGCCGGATAGAATAAGTGAGAGAACACTCTTGTACTATCTGCGGTGAAGAAGGTAATGAAGAGTGCGCCAAAACACACGAGCAAGATAGAGATCTTTTTACGGGTTAAATTCTCCAAAAATAGAAACAATAAGCCATTCCAGAAAGAAAGTAAGGTAAGAAGAAGATGTTTCGTATGCATAGAATACCAGCGCGCGAAACCTAAAGATTGGGCAGTATTTAATCTTCTTTCATTCCATTCTACTCCATGCAGAAAGAAGAGCAAATAAGAAGAAACTCTACCTGCAAATATTCCTAACAGAAAGACCTTTAAGATATCCCGATCGATCTCTTTCTTCTCCCAGAAATGTAAAAACAAAACTAAAAATGAAATTATTAGAAACTGATAAAAATGGGTCCAAGATCCTAGAATCAAAAGTACAAATAGAACATATAAATAAATCTTCTTTCCTGGATCCCGATCTCTCAGATCTAAGAATAATACAAGCAAAACAGACCAGAAGAATGTAAGATGATCCGCAAAGCCGATCCAATTGTTCTGAATGAGATATATAGGAGAAAGAAGTAAAAAGAAACCTATAAATATCCCGGTAAAAATGTTTCTAAAATAAGAAGCATAAGCAATCAGGATCGCAGAAATAATATATAATAAAAACTTACAATACCTTTTGAAATCTTCTGGAGAAAGATCTATTTTGAAGATCCTGAGATGATAGGGAAATAAAAAAGAATCCGAATCGTATTCTTTGGAAAGATCCGATTTAGAGAGAGAATAAAACTCCGAGTTAATTACCTGAGACTCAGGAGGAGACTTATATAAAAAGTAAGAGGCTTCCTTTAAGAAAAAAATGGATACAAGTCCGATGAGTAAGGACAAAATCAGTTTTTTTCGTTTGGAGAAAATTTCTCGGATGCTATCCAGGGCCTTCATCTAATCAAAAACTTTTCTTGAAATGAAAAGTCCGGATTATACTCTAAGCCCCCTTAAGAATTGCAATTAACAAAACTCAAATAGAGATCTATTTCAATCGTCTGAAAGAGAAGAGGACCAGATCAGGTAGGAATCCTTCTCTCCTAAATTTGCAAGTTCTTGCAGATCTTTGCCCAAGAAAGTCATGCTGTCCCCTTCTTGTAGGTCGAACCATTTACCTCCAACTTTCAAACGAAGTGCGCCTGATTGTAGGAACAAATTCTGTCTTTGTTTAGATTGTACTTTTGTAATAAAGGTTTTGGCAACTCCGGGAAGAAGCCTGATCTCGAACAATCTAGTTTGAAATCTAGTTTCTTCATGAAGAAGAGGACGGATCACGTATTGGTTCTCTTCTACCGAATTTTCACTGGAGTCTTCTTTCCTGAAAATTTTAGGAAATTCTTCCTTAGAAAATTCCATAAGACTGGACAAAGGTAAACGGATTGCCTTTGAAATTTTCCATAATAGCGCAATTGAAGGTGCAGCCTTCCCAGATTCTACAAGGCTTAACATTCCTCGGCTGACCTGAGATAATTCTGCAAGCTTTCCAAGAGAAAGACCTAACTCTTGTCTCCTCTTACGAACCAAGGTTCCAATAGATTGGATCAGACCTCTTTCAATCGGATCGATCGTTGGCATACTCGGTTCTCCCCACTGGTCCTGAATTTTGTTTATTCCGAACAGTTATAATAATATTTTATCCAACTTATTGGAAATACTGTCCAAAATAACAACCAAAATTCTTTCAAAGGAGAAAAAAATCTGATTTAGCCCAAAAGTGATGTTTTATCGAGGGAATTGATGATTTTAGAAGAAAATCGGATCCTATACCAGACAATAAGAATCGGAAAGAAGAGCAAGCTGATCGAAAGCAAGAGCCAATCGGGATGTGCATAATAACCTTTTTCTAATACAGACTTCCAATCTCCCAAATTCGCGTAGTTCAAATAAGAGACCTGAGCTAAGAACAAAAATACCCAAGAAGGCCAAAAGACCCTGGATCCCGTAAGCAAAAATGGGAACATCCAAAGCAAATACCAAGCATTTACTACTGGGGAAAAGTAGAAGAATAAGAAGAATGTAATTCCTATCTTCTCCTCTTCTCCCAAATCCACAGAGTATGATTTATTCAAAAAGAATAATATACTGATAAATGCGGGGATCGCCCAGAAAACTCGAGAGAGTCCTCCAAATAAGTTATAAAAAATATTATAACCCAAAGGAAAGAATGTAAAACTTCCTGCAAACCTGCTTAAAGCCGTAAAATCAGTTTCTTTGGAAAAGAATAGAAAAGGAGAATATGCTAAGACTATCCCTAAAATCGAAAAAGTAATATCAACCATTGCTTTTTTCGAATTCTGATTTTTGTCCCAATGCGACTTCAATAAGAAAGGAAAAAGTAAAATACCAAATCCTTTTACAGAAATGCTAAGCCCCCAAATAAAAAAACTTAAACGAAACCTAGACTTCTCCGCTAAATAAAAAGAATAAAACAGAAGTAAGATCCCAATAATATCAGGGTGAGAATTTAAGAAAACCTCTTTGATCAGAATTGGATTCCAAAAGTATAAAGAAGAAGAACCAATCCCATATTTAGTCCTGATTAGGAAAAATAGAAGAATATCGGGAACCAAAAGAAAAAGTTTAAGAGCCCAAAGCTTCCAAGGAAATAGAATATGAATAAGATAAAAATAGATCTCAAGGACTGGACCATAGATGGTGGGCCAGTCAGGATGATTGATCCTAGAAAGTATTTCAGTTCTAGTCGGATCTAATTCTCCAAAGAAAGATTCTGGAGTAATTCCATAAGGACTTCCTTTTTCTGAACTGATCCATCCATCCCAAAGATAACGTGCCCAATCATCTTCAAAGATAGGAGTCGAAAAGATCAAGACAATACGAAGAATAAGTCCTAAAACAAAACTTAATCTCGGAGAAGTTTCAAAAGTTTTGGAAAGAAATAGAAATCCATAAACAATGCTTAATCCGCAAAACCCTAGAATGTATAAATTTCCAGTTAAACTTCTCCCCTGGTTCTTCATTTCCCAAAAGAGAAAAATGCATAGATAAGCAAGAGAGCCCAGAATCCAAATCAGATTTGCACGACTTAGAATGAGGCTTCTTCTTTCTTTATTCCTTTCTAATTCCAATGCCAATTTCCATTTTCACTGTTAAATACCATTAAAAATACAGGACATTTGTCTGTAATATTAAAAATATTCTGTTATATAGGAATTTTTGTATTGTTTATTGACGATTTTTAGTCTCCTCCCAAGTTAGCTCAAATGAAGCTCGTAATCTCTTTTGCCTTAGTTTTTCTAATTTCTTCCTCGCTTTTCGCCTCCGAAAAACTTTCCGGAGTCAGAGGATGGTTCATCAGCGCACCAGAATCATTATACCTACACAGCCAAGGTGCGTTGTTCGTAGATGCAAGAGAAGGGATCAAAGTATCCACATTCTCCAAATCAGTTCCGTTGGGTTGGCAGGAAATCTCTCAAAAAGAATTTCCGAACCAAGGAAATTTGGTCCAAACTTCTGAGGCAAAGGAACTACTACGCAAAAAAGGTTTGGATCCGAATAAGATCATATTGGTATTCGGAGATCCTACAGGAGGATGGGGAGAGGAAGGTAGAATCGTCTGGTCCTTACGTACATTAGGTTTTTCTAAATCTTTTATAGTAGATGGGGGAATTAATGCTCTGCATAAGGCTTCCAGTTCTCCAGTCCCTAATCGTCCTGAAATTCTTTCTAAAATAAACGTTTCCGCTTCTGAAAATAAAAATTGGTCTGCAGATTCCAAATTGATCCAATCAGAACTTTCAGATAAAAAATTTGCTTTCATAGATACAAGAGAAGAAAGAGAATTTTTAGGTCAAACTCCTTATGGAGAATCCAGAGGAGGACATCTTCCAGGAGCAAAGTGGATCTATTATAAACAATTCTTAGACAAAGAGGGATACCTATTAAGTGAGTCCAAAATTGTTTCTAAATTATACGAATTAGGGATTTCCAAAGATAAGACAGTGATCTCTTATTGCACTGGAGGAGTTAGATCTGGTTGGATGACATCTGTTCTGGTCTCTTTGGGTTATAATGCAAAAAATTACGCAGGATCTATGTGGGAATGGTCTTCTAAAGGGGATCAAAACCATCCTTTAGTAACTAGATAATATTTTTATAATGTCCTTAAATAAAAGAAGAAGTTTAATATTAGCGGTTCTATCTTTATCCTTGGCCGCTAGTTTATTCTATTGTATTTTTACAAAACCAAAAGATAAACCAGTCCCTGTGGACGAGGTGTTTTCCCAGGCCCCTTGGTCCAAAACTTTACCTCATCTTCCACCCCTTGCCGGAGTGGGAGAAGTCAGAGCAGAAAATTGTGGGAAATGCCACGTAGAAATTTATGCAGAATGGAAAACATCCACTCACGCAAATGCTCTTTCTGATCTTCAGTTCCAATCTGAACTTTCTAAATCTTCTTCTCCAAGATGGCTTTGTTTAAACTGCCATACCCCAGTTGCGAACCAAAGAGAAACGCTGGTTAACTATCTAAATAACGGAGATTATAAAACTCCAATAGAAGAACCAAATCCTAACTTTGATCCTAAAATGAAAGCAGAAGCGATTACATGTGCTGTCTGCCATGTTCGTTTGGATGAGCAAGGGAACTCCTACGTATTAGGTGCAAATGGAACTACAAAACCTCCTCATCCTATCAAGATTGATCCAGACAAATTGAGGAATAGATGTTTAGATTGTCATAATGCAAATTATGTTTTGGACGACCAATTGGTATGCGCTTTCAAAACGGGAAATGAGTTGGAACAAAAGGGAAACTCCCACGGAAAAATTGCCTGTGGTTCCTGCCATATGGGAGAATTACAGCGTAAATTAGTCAAACCGGAGCTAAACACTCCAATCAGGACTTCTCATAAACATTCCTTTATTGGAGGAGGAGTTCCGAAAAAATTCGAGCTTTATGAAAAACAAATTCCTGGTGGATATAGAACTGGGCTAAAGATTACACCTCTTCAATTCAAGAAAAAAGAAAATGATATAGAATATTCGGTTTCTCTTACGAATGAAAAAGCAGCTCATAATATTCCAACTGGAGATCCTGAAAGATTTATACTTCTGAAAATTTCGTTATTGGACTCAAAAGGTAAATCCACCGCGACCAAAGAGATCAAGTTCGGACAAGAATGGGAATGGTATCCTAAGGCAAGACTGGTCGCAGATACTCGTATTCTTCCGGGAGAAACCAAGGTTTGGAAGGATGTATTTGATGGAATTGAAAAAGGACAGTCTAAAATCGCATTCGAAATTTATCATACTCGATTAAAAGAATCTAATGCAGAACATATGAGAAAGAATAGTGAGAATGCTCCCTCGGATCTTCGCAAAAAGATCTCCGAGATAGAAAATTTTTATCCTTTTTCTAGTTTAGTTCATAAAGAAGATATAGATCTAAATTCAGGAAAAAATAAGATCTATTCTCCTGAAGAACTTGTCAGGATCTCTAAAAACAGAAGAGGAGAATAATCCTTTTGAAAGCTCTCTGGGCAAATTCCAGATTTTTGATTCCTGCCCTAAACGAAGAAGAATCCTTACCCAAAGTTTTGGATTCTCTTTTTGGATTTGGGATCTTGCCTGAGCAAATTTTGATCTTAGACAATGGGTCCAAGGATTCGACTCCTCAGATCGCAATCAATGCAGGAGTGGTCTTAGTCCAAGAACCAAAAAAAGGTTACGGAGCCGCTTGTTTAGCAGGGATCCATTATCTTCAGGAAAGAAAAATTTCTCCTGAATTCATAGTGTTCATGGATGCAGATGGTTCGGATGATCTCGAGAATTTAAAAGACCTATTCTTTTCATTCTCACAAGATCCAAATACAAACTTTGTGATAGGTTCTAGGACATTAGGCAATGCAGAACCTGGTTCCTTGTCCTTCTTACAGAAATTCGGAAATTGGCTTTCTTGCTTTTTGATCCGGATTTTTTACAGGGTAAAATTCACTGATTTAGGCCCGTTCCGTGTTCTAAGATGGCAATCCCTATTAGATTTGAATCTGCAAGATCCTACTTGGGGATGGAATCTAGAAATGCAAATCAAAGCCATTCGGAAAAAATTTAGGATCCAAGAAGTTCCAGTTCATTATCGTAAAAGAAAAGGTGGAAAATCTAAGATCAGTGGGAATTTGATAGGAAGTTTAAAAGCAGGCGTAAAGATACTTTATATTTTCTTTAAGTTAACATTTTTTTCAATTTAGTCCAAGTGTAAGGTCTTTTCAGAACATTCAAAGAAGGATCCAAATCAGTTTTAGAATTCCATTCTGATATTATGATAATCCGATCCTTATTCTTGAATAATTTCCAATCTGAATTTTCAAATACGATTTCTTCTTCTGAAAAGATCGCATACATTTCGGGATAATTTTCTAAAATTGTTTTTGCTTCTTGCAAATCGTAAATAGGGAATATTTCAAAACCTAATCTTCTTAATAGAGCTGCTAGATAAGTTTGGCCTTTTAAGTTTTTTTCTAGTACCAAGATTTTTTCGTTTCGATTTTCGTAGGCAATCTCAGGACTTCTGCTCAACGGAAGAAAGATCTCTATGCAGGTGCCCTTTCCGATCTCACTATGCACGTGGACCATTCCATTAGACTGCTTTACAAATCCGTAAACCATTGGCATGCCGAGGCCGGTCCCCTTCCCGGATTGTTTGGTGGTAAAGAATGGTTCGAATAATCTTTCTAAGACTCTATCGTCCATTCCAGAACCTTCGTCTCTAACAGAAATGATACATGCGTCTTCCATATCCACAAATCCTGGGATCATGGATCTATGTTCTTTTCCTGCGGGAGAAAATCCTGTACTTACTAAAATTTTTCCTCCATGAGGCATTGCGTCTCTTGAGTTCAAACATAGGTTTAAAATTGCGTTTTCTAAACCATTCTTCTCAAAAGAACAGATCATAGGAAATTCTTCGAAGCAAAATTCTATACTGACTATATCGTTTCTAATACGAGTGAGTATATCCGCAAAGTCGGAGATCACATGACTTACATCTGCTTGCTCGGGATTTAACGCCTGTTTGCGCGAGAATGCCAATAGTCTTCTGTTAAGTTCGGCTCCTCTTCTGACCGCGTCTTGGGCGGAAAATACCCTTTTTAATAATTCAGGAGTTTCTCTTAGGTTTAATTCGAGAAGATCCAAATTGGCTAAGATGATGTTCAGAAGATTATTAAAATCGTGCGCCATTCCTCCTGCAAGTTGGCCTACTGCTTCCATCTTCTGAAGTTGTCTAAGAGAATCGTTCCATTCTTTTTCTTCAGTGATATCCTGCATGGTTCCAGTCCCACCGATAAATTTTCCATTTCGGTTCAGTAAACCTTCTCCTTTTACAGAAAGAATTTTTTCTATTCCATCTTTTGATACAATATGAAGTTCAGTTTCTTCAAAGGTACCTTGGGTAAGGAATTTTTCATAATTTTGCGAGATACGATCTCTATCTTCCGGAGGAATAAATTGGATAAAATCCTCGAAGCCAGGTGGAGAATCATTAGGTTCCAAACCGAATATTTCGTACAAACCGGGTGACCAACTTACTTTTCCGTCGAACTCCATTGTCCAGCTTCCCATCTTTGCAAGCTTTTGAGCATTATATAGTTGTTCACGGTTTACATTGAGTTGGTCCGCAAAGGATTCCAACTTCAGAATGGTCAATCTATCTTCTGTAATGTCCCTACCAATGCAAAAAACACTTCCCGATTCAGGAGAATGGGATATATTCCAATAGATATATCGAAGCTGTCCATATTTCGTTATATAACGATTTTCGAATCCTTCCTTACTTCCTGACGCTATCTTAGCCTTTGTAAGTTCTATATCATCCGGATGTATGAACTCCAACAGACTCTTGTTTTTTACATATTTTCTTTCATAACCTAAAACCTTTTGGAAGGCAGGGTTCGTTTTCCGGATTATACAATCCAAACCGATGGTAACTATAATTTCAGAAGAAAGTTCTATTAAAGCTTTCCGTTCTTCATCCGCAACCCTTCTACTTACTATCTCCGCAAATCTTTTGGAAACGACCCCGAGTAGATCTAAGTATGCTTCTTCCGGATTCAAAACTCTTTCAGAAAGAAGTTCTATTTCATAAAATCTTCCGTCAGAAAGTATAGGAATACCTATCCAAGAACGGAAACCCGCTGCTAATGCTGCATCCTTTCTTTTTAGTTCAGTGTCTACTACAAGGTCCGGTATAAAGTATAATTCTCCCGATTCACTGACTTTCTTTAGTATACCTTCTTTGGTGCTGAAAAATTTGTTTATGGATTCTTTTCGAAACAGAAGTTGAAAATCGGATCCATAAACATACGGGTCTTCTTCATTTATATAAACAGTATTGTCTTTGGATCTCCAGATCTGTCCGTAAGTCCATGGAGTATTTTTAATTAAGGTTTTGAGTACCTTTTCAAATGCAGAACTCAGAGTGTCGGAAGTGGAAATATCCCAAAGTAAACTTTCTCCTATTGCCCAGGAGATTTCTCTCTTCTTCCTTTGAGTAATATCTAGATAATAAACTAAAAATCCATCGGGTCTTGGATAGATCCTTACTTCTATCCATGAATTAAATGGTTCGAAGAATGCTTCGAATATGCAGGGCTTTCCTGTCTCTTTTGCCTTTTTGTATTGGGTTTCGAAATCTGTTCCGACTGTTCTTGGAAAATCCGTAAGTATGTTTTTACCAATGAGGCTTTCTTTTGGTCTACGTAAGACTTCTTCCGCCTTTTCATTTACATACGTTAGGTTCCAATCGAGGTCTGCAAAGATAAACGCGTCAGGTATATGATCAAATACCAAGCTTGATTCTTGATTTGTTTCGGGAGTTTGACCTGAAACTACTTGTTCCGATGATTTGTTGCTCTTTCCCGAGGACATTCTACCAAGGGTATTATTGTTAACCGAATTTGGAAAGAATTTCTGGGATTTTTTCAGGATGAACAGGTTTAGAATAATAATAACCCTGCCCTACATCGCAACCAGCTTCCTTCATCAATCTTTCCACTTCTGCAGTTTCTATTCCTTCTGCGACGACATTCATCCCTAACTTATGCCCTAAATCAACAGAAGCCTGACAAATAAACAAGGATTCCCTATCCCTTGGGGAGTCCATAACGAAGGACTTATCTATCTTCAGTTCTGTAAATGGAAATCTATGTAATTGTTTCAGGGAAGAATAACCCGTGCCGAAATCATCAATGGATAAACCGATCCCTCTGATCCTGAGCCTGGTTAAGATATCTTGAGTAAAACGAATATTCTCTAAAAATCCAGTCTCTGTGATCTCCATTTGGAATTGGCTTTGTGGTATTCCTTTATTCTTAATTTTAGCAAGGATCCTCTCAGGAAAGTCCAACTCTGTCAAAGTTACGGGTGAAACGTTAACCGCTACACGTAGCTTTCGTCCGTTTGTATGCCAGATCCTAGTCTCATCTAATGCGATATCTATAATTTTCTCCGTCATCAGATTTAAGATGCTAATTTCTTTTTCCATCAAAGGTAAAAATGAATCAGGGAACACTAATCCTAATTTTGGATGGTTCCATCTTACTAGTGCCTCGAAACCTTCTACCCTTCCTGTTTTTAGATCGAACTTAGGTTGATAATATAATACAAACTGATCGGAACGAACCGCATCTAAAACTTCTTCCTTTTCGAATGTAGGACCTGATTTTCCTTTTCCACCAGTTTTGGTGCGGGAAGAAATGTCTGATTCTTTTTCAGCAATCGCAGATAATGTATTTCTGATATCGGAAACTCGGATTGGTTTTTCCATAACTGCTGCGATATGTAGTCCATATTCCCCAGCTAATGTCTCCGCACTATGAAGTGTCCTTCTGTCAGCACCGGAGATCAAGATCACATCAGGATGAACTTCTTTCTCGGATAAGAATCGGATCACGTCCACTCCATCCATTCCTGGAATCATTAGATCCAAGATCACACAATCAAAACTTGGATCTACTTTGTCTAAAAAATCAGGAGCAGTATGAGATAATGAAACCTCGAAACCACAATCTACTGCGATCTCTCCCAAGATCTTTGCGATTTCTTCTTCGTCATCCAGGATCAGAAGTTTTTTAGAATTTCTTGAATCCGTCATGGAAGAATTTCTCCGATATTGCGAACCGCTTCTTTCAATGAGGTTTTAGTATAAGGTTTTCGGACCAGAGGAATAGTATTAGGAAGTTCTAAACTTTCTCCTCGGCTCGAAGAAGTTGCGATTATTTTTCCGGAACCAAATCTTTCCATTTCTTTTTTTAGATCTATTCCTTTAGAATCCGCTAGTTGAAGGTCCAACAATACGAAAGAGATTTCTGTGTCACCTGAGAAAAATTTTGCCAATCGTTTCATATCCGAACTCACATGAGGTTCGTAGCCCAATTCTCTTAAGTATACACAAGCCAATTCAGCAGTTTCTCTATTTTCTTCCATGACCAAAGTTTTCTTTTTGGTCGCAATAAGTTGCTCGTCCTTTGACTGTTCATGCAAAGGTAAGAATATTAGAAAACTGGAACCATATTCCGGGGCTGTGATAACTTTCAAAAAACCGTTCGATTGTTTTACAAAACCGTAAACCATGGTCAATCCCAAACCGGTTCCTTTTCCTCCTCCCTTGGTCGAAAAAAACGGATCAAAAATACGGGCCTTAGTGATATCGTCCATGCCTGTGCCCGTGTCAGTAACGGTGACCAGAAAATAATCCTTTGCTTCCAAACCGGAAATTTTAGGGCCCTTAGAGTCTCCGTTATGCACAAATCCGGTAGAAATAAATATTTTACCACCATCTGGCATAGCATCTCTCGCATTTAAAGCAAGATTGAGTATCGCATTCTCGAGTCCGGTCTTTTCTATGTCGCAAACCGTCTTATCATCTGCGATCTCGTATTCTATTTCGATTTTTTCAGTCCTGATCCTATCCAGAATTGGAACAAAATCCTTTAATACCCGGTTTACGTCACATGATTCCGGGTTCAAGGCCTGCTTTCTAGAAAAAGCAAGGAGTCTTTTATTGATCTCGACTCCTCTTTGTATAGCGTCTTGTGCGGATCGAACTCTTTTCATCAGTTCTTCAGAATCTTTCAGCTTCATTTCGAGAAGATCTAGATTTGCTAATATTACATTTAATAAATTATTAAAGTCATGGGCCATTCCACCTGCGAGTTGTCCCACAGCCTCCATCTTTTGGGAATGTCTGATTCTCTCTTCTGTATTTCGTCTTTCTGTAATATCTCTTTCTATCCCCATTAAATGGGTAACAACGCCTTGTTCATTCACGATAGGAAAGATATCCATCTCTATCCAATATTCTTTTCCATCTTTATCGTAATTGATAATCTCTTCGAAAGAAGGTTTTCCTTCCGAGATTGATTTTCGGATCCGATCTAATACTGCTCTATCTGTTTTAGGACCTTGCAGGATCCTAGGAGTTTTTCCTAATACTTCTTCTCTTTTATAACCAGTTAATCTTTCAAAGGCACCATTTACATATACTATCTTTGGTCCTGGTTCATCTATAGGAGAAGCTTCAGTAATCAAAAAAATATCTTTGGATCTTTCTATACCTATCTTAAGAAGATTAAGATTTTCTTCTGTCGTCTTAGCTTGTAGCACAAGTCGTATAGAACGATCTAATAGATCAGTATTTACATTCTCTTTAAGAAATATATCAGAGAATGAAATTTTGGAATTTTTGAGTGCTTCTTTACTTTCTTGATTTTCCGCGATTGTAATCAAGGGGGGAAGGATCCGGGCCTTCTCCAGTACTTCTAAATTATTTTTGGAATTATATTGAAATAGTATAACGTCAAAAAATTCAGTCTTGGTCTTTTCCAAGGCTTCTTGAAAGTCCAAGGCTCTCGTACAATTAGGGGAGAAAGATTCGATACCCCCTAATAGAGTTCGGATCCATTTGTATTCTTCTTCCCTATTTTCTATGATTAAAATACTGGACCGCATCAGGCATTCGACGAAAAAACGAGACGTTTAACCCGCCTTTCTCTCCTTAAAAAAAATCCGATCTAAATATTTTTAGCTATCAGAAATCTATATAGAGCATAAGCCTATTGAAATTTCTCAGCAGGAAGATCCGGATTTTGGGCAAGAATAGAATACCGCATTGGCTCTTAGGATCTACACTATTCTTCTTTTTTTTAGGCTGCCAACCAGGAAGGGAAAGCCCTAAAGTCATACAAGGTATCTTGGATCTTAGGCAATGGAATTTCCAAACGGACGGAAATATCCATCTGGATGGAGAATGGGAATTTTATTGGAATAGGCTTCTTCCAGATACCAATCCTAAAGAACAAACATCCTCAATCTCCTATATAAAGGTCCCATCAAAATGGGACAAAGGACGTAACGTCTCTCATAAATATCCGAGCTATGGTTTTGCAAGTTATAGGGCCAAAGTATTATTGCCTGAAGCAAATACTCAACTCAGTCTTAAGATCTCTTCTATCAGCTCCTCTTATACTTTATTCGTAAATGGAAAAGAGATCTCTAAAGGAGGAAATACAGGAAAAGAAGAATCTGAATATTCTCCAGGTTATAAACCAGGGGTTTTTAGTTTTATCTCAGACAAACCTGAGTTGGAGATTATAATCCATGTTTCGAATTATAAATATTCTAATGGGTCCGGGATCTGGAATCCAATCCAATTAGGAAGTGTTGCTGATATCCAACAACTTTCCTTAAGAGCGACTATGCTGGATTCAATCACGTTCGGGACCTTGTTCGTGATGTCATTATATCATTTTACATTTTATTTAATGAGAAGAAGAGACCCTTCTGCTTTATTCTTTGCTGTGCTTTGCATGTGTATCGCACTTAGAGTTTCCTTTTATGGAGAAAGGATCTTTTATAACGTATTTCCACTTTTCAAAAACTATGAGTTTTCGGTAAGAGGAGAGATACTATTCTTATTTCTACTTTTGCCAGGAACAATTCTGTATGTCCAATCCATATTCAAGGAACAATTCAAAAAGGATAAAGTATTCAATATTATATTTTACTTAAGTCTTCTTTTGGTTTTTTCTGCCGCATTCCTTCCTACAAAATTATTCACAATGTCTTTCTTCATTAATTCTTTAGAAATAATGATGCTTGGAATTTTGACCTATTTGTTTTTTAGATTAGCATTCATGTCTATAAAAAAGATAGAAGGAGCCAGAATTTGTTTTTTCAGCCTAGTAGTAAATTTGATCACAGTAGCAAATGATGTTCTGTATTTGAATAAGTTTATAGATTCTTTCTATATGGTTCATTACGGAGTTCTAGCTCTTGTTCTATCCCAATGCGTATTACTTGCCTCTAGATTTTCCAAAGGATTCGTTCTTGCGGAAGATTTGGGTGTGGAACTTAAAAAACTGAATATAAATTTAGAACAGATCGTAGTTGAAAGGACCGAAAATCTAAACGAATCTTTAAAACTTTTAAAAGGAGACCTTTCTCTTGCTAAAAAGTTACAACAGAAAACTCTGCCCACTCTCAATTTAAACGGAAAGAATGTATCGATTCATCCATATTATCTTCCTATGTCGGAGATAGGAGGAGATTATTACGATATTTTCGAACTGGAGCCGGGTTATTTCAGACTATTCTTGGTAGATGCGACAGGTCATGGAGTGCAAGCAGCACTTCTTACAATGACTATTAAGGCAGAGTTTGAAAGTATCAAGTTCACCAAGGATGAACCTTCTCGTATATTAGAGTTATTAAATGCAGCTTGCTGCCAAAAATATAGAAGTATTAATATTATATTCTCAGCAGTATTAGCTGATATAGATCTGAATAATAATGTTCTGTATTATTCTTCTGCGGGTCATCCTCCTCAGGTTTTAAAACAAAAACAGGAAGGTGCAGATTATTTATATTCCAGAGGGCCAATCATAGGCCTAAAAAAAGAAGCTACCTATAAGAATGTGACAGTGCCTCTTCTTCCGGGGAATAGGATCTTTTTCTTTTCAGATGGTATTTTTGAAGAATTCGATCAGGAAAAAAAGGAATTCGGAGAAAATAGAGTTTTATCTATTTTGAGTAGAAATACTGGTATTCAAGAAGTGGCAGAGGATCTGATCTCTGAACTACAAATTTTTGTAGGACCGAGAGGTTTTCAGGATGATGTCACTTTACTTGCAGTAGAAGTGCATTAAAATTCCTTAATTTTCAAAGAAGCTATAGGCAAAGAGTATAACCCTCTCGAAGTTTTGTCGAAAGAAGGGAAATACACCCTGTCCTCGAATGGGACAGAAACTGAGATATCCTTAATTTTAGACCCATCATGCATTGAATAGTAAAGAGGCTTTTTGCCACTCTGATCAATTATGAGTATTCCTGTATTATGAGAGATGGGCAAAATTTTCTGAGGCAATGATAGTATTACTTTTTTAAGCCAAGGATTTTTATGAACAAAGTTGACAAGCCCAGATCTTTTTTTGATAATTCCAGTCCACATCCTTCCGCTTTCGTCTCTTTCCAATCCATCTGCAAGACCAGGAAGATTTTCGAATAGTATTTCTGAACTTCCTTGATTCTTCCCAGAAAGAAATGCTCGGATAATTCTAAACTTAGTTGTTTCAGTGAATACAACTGACTCTTCCTTTCCTTCAGAACTTTTTTCGAGAAGTATCCCATCTACGAAAGTAAATCCGCTCAATACAAGTGAGATCGTATTTTTATTTCTATCCAACATCCAAAGTTTTCCATGCGGGTAAAGTCCTATTGCTTCTGGGACAGCGCCACTCCCCATGGCGGCATCCACTCTTTCAAATGGTTCAGTGATATAGATACGATTTCCATCTTCGGAGACAGCCAGATCATTGCATAAAGAGAATGGTCTTGAATTGGAAGAATTTAGATCTTGGAGGGATACAGTTGGCATATCTAAGAACGAATACACTTTTTCAAATTCTTCTTTTTCTAATTTAGGAAGATCTAAAATTATCGATTCTATCTTTTTAGTTTCAGTATCTACTTCATAGAGACCTACTCTATCTTTTTCTTCGTAGGTTTCACCTCCGAGTCTGGAAGCACATACTAAAATTTTACTTTTGCTCTTATCTGAATATTGCATTCCGGCGGGATTGACTGGTGGTTTTACCCATTGTTCTGCCTTTCCGGTTTTAAAATTTAATCTCCAGATCCAACCATCCATTCCGGAAGCATATCCAAGCCCTTTGGGACGATCGAAAATTAGATCATCATGCCCAGGCAAATCAGTCATTTCGACTTTTAGCCCGCTTTTAAACGGATCTTGTTTGTCTTGTACTTCTGAGATGGAAGAAGGAACATCTCCCAATTTATAAGGCTCTCCTATTTTGATCCCGGAAGGATTACATGTATAAACAAGGATAAAAGTGGATAATATTATAATTTTATGATTCGATTTCATACTGCTTCCAATAATTTTCCGTATTTTTGAACATGAGGAACTTGCTCATCCAACCAATATGCTTTGTCTTTTTCTACCACAAGGATCTCTTCGAATTTAAAGCCCGTTTTTCCTCTTCCTAAATGAGGTTCAATCGCCCAAAGACCAGTCTTTTCCCCTTCATGATCCGGAGTCAAAAGTTCGGGAAGTACCTTATGACTAAGAAATTCAAAGGATCCCTGTAGACTAAACCAACTTGCAAAACTAACAGGCAATATGGGAAAAGAAATATTAGGTAAATGTACTTTATAAACTCTATGTCCAAGAACTGCAAATGGATACAAAGAGTGAACATTATCGAATCCATTTTGTTTTGCATCCTGATCTATCTTATGCCAGATCTCAGAAGAACTCATAGAAGAAGAAAATAGTTTAGGAAGTTCTGCCCTGAGTTTTAATAGATATCTCATTCCGTTATCCAACTCAGTATTTTTATTTAGAGATGAAGAATATCCAATGTCACCGATATATCCATCCACAACGGGAGACACATCTAAAATGAAAGATTCGTCTGCTTGTAATCTTCTTTTACTTGGATGGAATTGAGTGAATCTTTTATAACCGTCAAATCTTGCATGTTCTCCGAACCAAGCAAAAGGACGATGTAAGAATGCTTTGACTCCATGATCTCTCAAGAATGTTTCCATTCGTTTCACTGCTTGTATTTCGGTCCAACCTTCTCGTATTTCCTTTTCTGTCTCGGTAACACATTGGTAGGCCAATCTCTGGGCTTTTAAAAATCCTTCCTTTTCTTCTTGGGTAGGAGTGTGGATAGATTTGGAAGTGTATTTGGAAATTTTGGAGGAGAGTTTGGATAATAATCCTTTTCTTCTTTCTATTGGCATATAGTTTCTCTAAGCTCGAATAGAAGAAGAGTAACAGAGAGAAGAAAGTTCTGCTTGAATGATTCCGGTATGAAGTAAAATTTAAATTAGATCAGATCACCAGATTCGCAAAACCGAACCTCGATAGATTTTAGATGTCCGAAAAATAAAGAAGGAACAAATCCAAAATTTTCTTTAAAAGTCCGAGTGAAATGTGCCGAGTCGGAGAAACCCGCGGAATGTGCTGCCTCTGTAAGGCTCTTACCTTCTTTCAAAAGTTTTGCTGCTTCTAAGATCCGAACCCATAATAAGTATCTGCGCATCGGGATCCCTAAATTTTCCTTAAAAAGACGGATCAACCTGTCTTCTGAAACAGAAAAATTTTTACCTATCTCCTTCATTCGAATACTATCAGGCAATTCCTTACGGATCATATTTGCGATCTGGACAATTCTTTCATCCGTGACCTTTTCTAATTTTTGAAATGGAAAAACTGCTCTAAGCATATCTAAATGTAATTCCCAAGCTTCCTCATCATTTAGTTTTCCGTAATATAATTCCCAAAGTCTCTCGATTAAAGGCAAGAAAGGAGAGATATCCAACTTCTTCACTTCTCCTACTTTTGCAAACTTTGAGATGGATGAATATTCGTAGGTTTCCGGATCAATGAGTAAGGCGATCATCTCCACGCCAGGAGAAACAGTTTTATGATATGTATTGGGACCTACCAAGGCCGCGCGATATTCTTCTTTTCCTTTTTCAGTTTCGATATGGATGTTATTTTTTAAGGAAATGGCCAAGGTAGCTGCATAATGGGTATGGAAATCTGTCTGCATGGAATTCGTAACAAACATCACTCGACCATTCCATAGATATACAATTCCTCTACTTTCAAAATCCATATAAGATTATAACCTATTTGGGTTATTTCACACTTCCTTTCAATTTTAATTTTGTTGTCCTGATAAGACCCTAAAAATTCTATATTATTAGTTAATAAAAAGTAAGCCTGTTTGAATTTCGGATAATGTATCAACTTCTAATATCATTTATATTCTTTTTTATAATATTCACATCCTGCTTCCAATCTTCCGGGAACCCACAACTGGAACAACTAACTACGCTCGCAGCAGTTTCCGGAATTTCCTCTTCCGGAGGACAAATTGAGATCCCGGAAGAGGCTCCAAAGATTGAAATTCTTTCTGTTAGTCCTGAAAATTACAAACCGGGAGATTTGGTTACAGTTAATTATAAGATCTCTCAGGTAGGTACTGGAATGTGGACAGGGCCTGTCTCTTTTTATCTAGCTGATAGTAATAATTGTATGGGATCTTGCCTCTCCATAAGGGATACACTCAATAATCCATGGACAACACAAGATATTGGAAATTTTACGAGCTACTTCAATTCTACTTCTTGGCCATATGGAAATTACAATTTTTCTCTTCTCGTGAATAATCAAATTGTAGCAAAGTCGAAACCATTAGAAAGTATGATCACTCACGTGACTGCATCTACATTGACGATGAATGGTTCTGCTTTGAGCGTAACGATCAATTCCGCAGCGGACGAAAAACTTTATAAGCTAAATGTTGGACCTACATATAAAGATTTTATAGTCGGTATTGATTTAGTAGAATTCGAATCGATCAGCAATGCCTCACTGTACCCGCCTGGTTCAAACGGATCCGATATTATGAAAAACACCTCGATATCTCCAGGTGGATCATTGACTTCAAAAAATTCCATCCATTATCCGCAAGCAACAGGGAATTATGAAATTCTACTTGTTGATAAATCAGGATCTTTTCCCGTTTCGTTTACGATACAGGCAAAAAACACATCCGTATCCGGAGGTGGAAGTTGTAATAATGTTGGTTCTATTTTTGATAGTGAAGGTTGTACGGATCATGTTGTTGGTACACTTATGACGTCTGACATATGCGATAATGGTGCCGGTGCCTGGAGTTCAACTCAAACCTGTGCCCAAAGAAATCCAGGGCTCACTGTATCAGGAAAATGTACTTCGTTTGAATTTATTTCTTTTTGGAATTACGAATTCGTAACCAGAACAACTTATTCGAATACTTCCAGCCCGGTTAGTACTGCAACTGCTAACAGCAATTGTAGCGATGGTTTATTCCAAGCGAATTGAACTTCACTTTAATTTAGAGCAAAAAAGGAAGTTAATCCTCGAATCGGACTCTTGCGCAGTGCATTCTTTCCTCTTGCGGTGTCATTCCAAAGGCTAACTTAGCCTCGCCTTTAATGTTCGCCCAGATCTTCTCAAACATACCTTCCGCTGACTTGGGCAACCCCCTCGACAAGCTCGGGACCGGGCTACTTCGGGTTCGCTATTCGCTCATCCCTTCGCTACTCTTACTTAAAGCTATAACTCATACTTATAATCTTGCTCGGGACTAAAGCCCTACGTATCCCTGTCGCTTACTTTAAAAGCATGGTTTATCTCTTCTAATTCAGATCCCTCTTCATTAGAAAATCGTTGTTAAAGAACTTAAGGCCTCTCTGCACAATTGTGCAGTTAGCCCTATTACTGTAAAAGGCCTGAACCAATCTATTAGATCAGTCAGGCCTTTTACCTTTTATATCATACTTTGATAATGTCTGTCAAACAGCTTTCTAAATATTACCTTTAAATGATTATTATTCTTCTATGATAGGGTTTTCTGATGAACTCCCAAGTTCTTGGTTCAGAAAGATACCTGTCTTCAATATGGTCGCTATATCATCATTCTTATTTGATGAATAAAGAACATCGCCTACGTATCGACCATAGATGTCCTTTCCTTTGCTCTTTACTATTACCTGTTTACCCTTAGGGAGTTTCTTTTCGAGAAAGTGGAAGGAACTCTTACCTTCTTTTGTACCAAGTTCAGCAGCCCAAACTTTATGTAATCTGATTCTCTGCCTGGATGTTAAGTCAAAACCCAGGTTTAGTTGTACTATGATCGTATCTCCGTCTACAACTCGCTCCACTTGGCCTGAGTATATGTAAAGGGTTGCATCCTTCGAGTTTAGTTTTGTTAGAATATTCTTACCATGCTTTTTACTAACTTCTACTAAAGTATTCTCTTTAAACTTAATTTTGCTTTCTAAGCTTAGGTAACAATAAAATCCTAAGTCCAGGCTAAGTTTCCTTGAAATTGTTTTAATGATTTTATAATGGTTTAACTTTCCAGTTGGACGGTCCCATCTAGGCGTTTTGCCTACATATAACTCACCGGATTCTCTCAGGCGAATCACAAGGTCTTCTAAGGTCCAGTTGTTTCGGATTATTTCTGTTTCTAATGTTTTACGAAGTTTCGCATCTTCTATTCCAGATAGTATTCTGTAATAACTCCAGTTGAGATTGGGATTAACCTTTGATTCTCCGTATACCTCATAGAACTTCTTAGCATAGAATAACATTCTCTCCGAAAAACCTCGTTTGAGTTTCTTTTTTAACTCTGTAGAGAGGATCTTGATCCAGCTTCCTTTGCTTCTTTCTGTTGTATTTAAACCTTTCTCTACTTGGTTGAGCAGCTTGCCTAACTCTCGATTTGCTTGTATGACGTAGGAGTTCTTTCCTAGTGCAGTATCATTACCTAATCTCTAATAGAGCTTAATGATCTTATTCGAGAGAATATTTAGGGCCTTCTTGTCCATTGGAATGCGCTTTGATCACAAGGAGGATATAATAAAAAAACTCCCCGGCAATTGGGGAGTTTTTAACAAAAATAAGATATTATGCAATTCTAATTTGTAAACTTAAGGCCTTCCGCGTTTGCAAGTCTTCAATACCTTATCATCTACTTCATTTGTCTTCGTATCATAAGGAGTAAACTGGAGGTATTTAATCGTGTCGCCCACTCGCAAGGTTATAACGTAAGAATCCCCTCCGCATTCATCTAATCCTTCGATCTTGTCGAAATTATCTCTATCTGAATCTAAGACTGGAGAATACTTCTGAAGAAACGGAAAGGTGTCCTTACTTTTCTTCGCTCCGAAGTAGTAATAATAACCATCAAAGGCTCCTTTTGGCCGTTTTAGAATGACGTATGCGAGCTTTTCTCCTGATACAAGAGCTGTTCCGGATTCTTTGGTTGAATATGCAATTATATCTTCATTTGAGGAACCCTGATATATCAAATAACCTAAATATACAATGACAACTAAAAGAATTAGGATAACTATCAAGTATAATTGTTGGATAAATTTCATATACTAATCTCTTAAATTAAGGCTTACCTTCCTTATGACGCTGTGTCTCTTCCTTCCCAAAGGTTTCTTGTTCCTTTTGAAATTCTAATTTCTTTTGTAACTCGTCGTAGCATTCTGAAAAAGTTTCATCTTGCTGCAGGCTTCCATACGCTATCAATTTCCCACTCTTCTTTCTATCATTTTTAGCCTCTTGCAAAGCCGTCTCTGATGAAACATTACTATAGTCAAATGAAAAGAAAAGCTGCTTATCTCCATCATCAACTATCTTTCTCAAATAAAGAGTCTCACCCCCGCGAGATATCGAATATTCGAGATCAGATTTTTTCTGAATTGTTAATTCGATAAAGTCACTTTCTTTCCTATCCGCATATACAATCTTACTTTTCTTAGCATCTTCGTCTAACTCTAAACAGACATCAAAATATTCGTTAGCAGTAGGATAACCTAAAAACCTCCTCAGCTGGTTACGAACAATGTCCCATCCGCCAGAAATAACATAGAGGGAAAGTTTCTTCGAACTTTTATTCTCATAGATTTTATTTTGCTGCGAACTACCTGCCTCCAAAGCATTCGAATCCTTTTCTTTACAGAAAAAAATGAAAAAACATAAAACAAAAATGGTATTTCGTAAAATCAACATCACTTACCCCTATTTACAACATAACTCTATGAATGAATTTATTCATATCATAATATTCAAACAATGATTTACCTTTAACTGTTCCATCTGTATGATCGTAAATTTTTAAACCAAATTTTCCATCCGAAAGCCTAACTACTTTCGCAGTCAAATAGTGATTTGCTCCTCCTTTCCTGTCCGTGTCAACATGTAATTGAACAACAGATCCCTCCCTAATCTTTCCAACACTAACGCTTTCAGTTATAAAATTCTCAATACTATGAACTGAAAGTTTTTGCATATCCTCATTGATTCGATTAAGATTATAAGATGGAAACACACCCCGTTCATGCGCTCCAGGATTTTCCCCTCCTTGATCTAAGACCGGCGCGGGTCCGCCAGGAAGCCACTGGCCGAATTTGTCATTTCTTCCATAGTCCATCTTAGTCATATCCACATCTCCCGTTCGGAAGCGATCTGTCATATACTGCGCAAAACTACCTTCATAGGCTCCATTCATAATCCCTTGAACGTAACCTGCATACATCTTACACACGGGAGAACCAAATGAATTTCCAACCTCTGCCGCATCTTTGGCCCCAAAAATCAAACTCTTCACTGCTTCAAAACGGGCTTTTGCTTCGCTATCTGTTCCCCACACTTTCGAATCAAATGTAAACCTTTCTCCCTTACGCCCGAATGTCTCACGCATATTCTCTACAGTGGCAGCCATTTGAAGCTTCAAGCCTTCATTCGCCCCATGTTGTGTTGCATATTTAGGATCCACCAAACGATTGTACAAGGCATTCTTTAGTTCACTTTTCTCCGACGCACTTAAATTCGGATTCTCCTCTATCTTCCGAATGGAATATGCTTCAAAAGCACGCTCCGTCGTAGTTTTGTATCTTTCAGCATTTTGGTATGGAGATTTTTTTATAAATTCATCTTTTGATTTGACATCTTTTTCGCCGGGCCCGGTTCTAAACTCTGTTAGCTTACTGGTCTCCATTTCTTTGATGGCTTGATTACGACGAGATTCCATAATCCCTTGCCCTCTAAAGAGATTCGTTGCACCATCAAGAAAACTATTTACCAATCCACCACCTGAATTCTCACGAACTCCAAGAATGTTTTTCACACTAGTCTCATTTAAGGTTCCGAAATTTTCTCTATTACTAACGTAGAGGCCAGTGTTAGGATCGGAATTACCGTATTTCGCGGTCAATCGCAGGTTCTCAGTTATTCTTTCTTTCTCCCCTTCACTCACTGATATCAATTTGCCCGAACCATCAGTAGACATTTTAAAATATTCTAATATAGTTTTTTCACCAAAGCCGAGGAAATTCGCTTCTACATGCTTAGACTTGGCAAGTAATCCTTCAACTGTAACGCTAAACTGTTCTTTATGACCATCTATTCCGGTTCGTTCATAAATAAAGATTCCTGTTTCTGGGTCTCGAGTAGAGTAATAAGTTTTATCACCTATTTTAATTGAGTCATAAACTCGCCTTCCCTCTCTAGTCTCAGTGCTTCCGCCGTAGCGCAACTGTCCTATTTCAGAATTAGGAAAAAGTTCCACTCGGCGTTCTAAATTCTTACCCTTTCCTATTGTTGCGAGGTCTTCGAGCTTGGACGCTCTCGGATTTTCATCTGCAATCCGAACTCTTTCTTCAGATGTAAATTTCTTTCCGTCCAAATTTAGTATTTCAGATTCAACCCTACCATCTGAATTCGTAATTGTTTTTTCCAAGAACCCATCTGAAGCAACTCTAATACTTTCTTTAACGCCTTCTTTATTTGTCCTTTCATAAGCAACTCGACCTTCATTATCTTTAGTAAGATAATATACTTCTTTGCCTACACGAATGGAATCATACTTACGATTGGATTCATCGCCATTTTGTAGAAAAACAACTTCTTGTCCAGGTAGTCCAGAAGGGAGAATAGATTCCTTTTTCACCTTATCTGCTAACCTATTCAGTTCGGTAGCAGATTTATTAGAATCTGCTATTTCGATCCTTCGTTCCGGAGAAACCGCTTTACCATCCAATGTCAAATGTTCAACTGATTTACTACTGTCCTGATTTGTTACAGTGCGCTCAAATATTCCTTCACCGCGAATTGAGATGCTTTCTTTTACTCCACCGAGCCCGACTCTCTCAAAAGATATCTTTCCACTTGTTTCGTCTACAGTCTTATAATAAGAATGTTCGCCTACCTTCAAGATATCAACTGACTTGCCTATTCCTTTAACTTTATCACCCTTGTTGATCGCATTGACCTGCTCGGAATTAAAATGATCCGAATTCTTTCCCGCTATACTTGTTGCAGCTACTGCGTCCTTATGTGAATCTCTTAAGCGTATTTGATCTTCAGGAGTAACAGGATCCTTTCCATTAGCTTTGAGTAAATCCGTCGATACGATCTTATCCCCAACAACTACTTGTTTTTCGATAACAGCTTCTGAACCAATCTGTTTTAGACTTAGTATTTCTCTCAAACCGTTTGCACGATTCCTCTCGTAAGTTACGTCATTCCCTTTTACGGTTTTCTCATAAGCAATTCCATCGACCTTGATTGTATCGTAACCTTTAGATTTCGGATTATTTAGCTCATTTGCCTTCTTAAGAGAGATCGTTTCAGATGCCTTCTTCGAATTATCTAAGAATGCAATGTCAGAACCCTTCTTACCTGCATCTACAATTCTCTCTCTACCTTCAGGAGTGACTTCCTCTCGACCATTCGGTTTCAGGAACTTTTCTGGTAATACTTCTCCGTTGGATCTAACTGCTGTCTTATGCAATAATCCATCTGACAGAATCGAAATGCTTTCTTTGACACCGTTCGCTGTTCTCTCAAAGAAAACTTCGTTACCTTTTATGACTCGGTCATAAGCAAGACCATCGACCTTGATCGATGTTAACTTTTTATTATTCGGATCGGTTAATTCCTTAACTCGTCTCTCAGGCAATGCATCCAATGGCGCGGATTTCCCGTTCTTCGTATATTCCGCAAGATCTGTTCCTGATTTCACTGAATCAGTAAATCTATCCGCTATACGAACAACTGCATCGTGCCCTAAGACTTCTCCGGAAGGATTTAAATATTCTGTCGTCGTCTTAGGCGACATCTTGATCATTCCCCAGAGTTTACTTTCAGCTGGTGAATGGGTAGTTCGCTTGATCATTCCCTCAGGTGTTACTTGCAGAACAACCTTCTCTCCATTGGTCAGCTTACTTTCAAAAGATACGTTGCCCTTTCCATCTACTACCTTCTCATAAGTCCTACCATCCATCGTTAACTTCTGGTATTTCGGTTCTTTATTTACGGTAGTTAATCCTTTAACGTCGTTCGAAGGAAGTAGCTCTAATTTCGGATTTACTTCATAATTATGCACAAGCAACCCAGTTCTCGTCACAAAGTAACTATGATCTCCCTCCACCTCGATGTTATACACCTTCTCTGGGCGGATCACTCTCTCTATCTTCGCAATCCCTGCAGTTCCCTCGTACAACTCATTCCAAGGTGTAACCGTTGCCTTATTATTAAGAGCAGCAAGTGAGATACTCATCTGAGGTCTATCACTCATCTCTCTCAGGATCGCTGCATTACGAATACTAGATGCTGTTACGGATCTTTGTTCTGGATTTAAGAACTTAGCCTGAGTCCAGCCCTCTCCCTTAATATAGAATGGGTGGTTCCAGGTGGTTTCTACTTCCGTTCCATTTGTATATGTGATCTTATAGATTGCTGGAACATCGTGGATAAATGTTTCTGTGATTTTATTGTAGGATAGTATCCCTGTCTTCTCATTATGGGATAATACATAGTCTCCTACTTTCAGTTTATCTATTGCTGTATAGCCTTCTTTTGTTCTGATTAATGTCCCTGCTACAAAGCATGTATCAAACTCTAACTGGCCTTTTTCATTTACTCGGATTTGGCCTGTATCGCTCATTCCGAACACTAACTTGGCCTCGCCTTTGATGTTCGACCAGATCTTCTCAAACATGCCTTCTGCTGACTTGGGCGACTCCCGCGTTGCGCGGGACCGGGCTTCTCCGGGTTCGCTATTCGCTCATCCCTTCGCTACTCTTACTTAAAGCTAAGACTCATGCTTATAATCATGCTCGGGACTAAAGCCCTACGTATCCCTGTCGCTTACTTTAAAAGCAGGATTTTATCTCTTCTAATTCAGATCCCTCTTCATTAGAAAATCGTTGTTAAAGAACTTTTACCTTCTCTGCACAATTGTGCAGTTGGCCTTATTACTACAAAAGGCTCAAACCAATCCGAAGATTGATCGAGCCTTTTGCCTTTTATATGATACTTTGATAATTTATGTCAAACTTCTTTCGAAATATTACCTTTAAATGATTATTCTTATTCGGTGATGCCTAGCTCAATGAGCAGTAGAAACTAGTTCTTTTTTAATAGGCTTTATCTTTGCATATTCCAATTTCTTCGCCCTGGCAAGTTCCTCTAAATCGAAAGCCCTTTGATAGTTCAGCCAATACTCTGGACTCATATTGAAATATCGAGCTAACCTCATTGCTGTATCTGGCGTGATTGATTTCTTTCCGTGAATAATTTGTGAAATCAAACTTTCCGATACTCCAAGCTCTTTCGATAGCCTATATGCAGATATAGAGAGTGGTTCCAAAAAATCATATTTTAATACATCTCCAGGATGAGGATTCTTCACTGTCTTTGCCTTCTTCATCTCTTTACCTCAAGCATGATAATCCACAATTTCTACGTCGTGGGGACCTTCTGTCTTCCATACAAAACATATTCTGAATTGGTCATTGATTCGTATGGAATGTTGTCCTTTTCTGTCTCCCTTTAAAGCTTCCAATCGATTTCCAGGCGGACTACGTAGATCAGTCAGATTCGTAGCTGAATCCAAAGATCTCAACTTTCTTCGGGCAACATCCTCAAAGGCTTTAAACTCCTTCTCCGAATAACCGTGAAAAAGGTTTTCGACACTTTTATCCTTAAAAGATTGGATCATTCTACTTATATGTAGACTACATTTACTTTACCTTTTGTAAAGTATTTTTAAAAGAATTTGATAGGTTTTCCATATCAAAAGGAAGTGCAGAGAAGCTTTCTAAAAATACTTTATACTCGATTCTCTCCTTCCTCTACAATAGGGTTCTCCGATGAACCCCCAAGTTCTTGGTTCAGAAAGATACCCTTCTTCAATATGGTCGCTATATCATCATTCTTATTCGGAGAATAAAGAACATCGCCTACGTATCTTCCGTAGATGTCCTTTCCCTTACTCTTCACAATAACAGCCCTACCTGCTTTAAGCTTTTTCTCTAAGGCATGAAAGGCCGTTTCTCCTTCTTTTGTTCCAAGTTCCGCTGCCCATACCTTATGTAATCGTATCCTTTGTCTCGATGTTAAGTCGAAACCAAGGTTTAGTTGTACAATGACCGTATCTCCATCTACTACTCGCTCAACTTGGCCTGAGTAGATATAGAGGCTGGCATTCTTCGAATCAATCTTAGTGAATACAGTCTTATTGTTCTTTTTCGTTACCTCTACTAGATGACCTTCCTTAAACTTGCTTTCTCCCTCTAAGCCTAGGTAACAATAAAATCCTAAGTCCAAGCGAAGTTTTCCTGAAGCTGTTTTAACGATTTTATAATGATTTAACTTTCCGGTTGGACGGTCCCATCTAGGTGTTTTGCCTAGGTAAAGCTCCCCGGATTCCCTTAGGCGGATCACAAGGTCTTCTAAGGTCCAATTGTTTTGGATTGTTTCCGCTTCTAAAGTCTTGCGAAGTTTAGTATCTTCTATGCCAGAAAGTATTCGGTAGTAGCTCCAACTAAGATTGGGATTAACTTTAGATTCTCCATATACTTCGTAGAATTTCTTAGCGTAAAAGAGCATTCTCTCAGAAAAACCACGTTTGAGTTTCTTTTTTAGCTCTGTAGAGAGGATTTTGATCCAGCTGCCCTTCTTTCTCTCTGTTGTGCTTAAACCTTTCTCTACTTGGTTGAGTAGCTTGCCTAACTCTCGATTGGCTTGTATAACGTAGGCATTCTTTCCAAGTGTGGTATCATTACCTAATCTCTCATAAAGTTCGATGATCTTTTGAGAGAGTTTGGTTAGGTCTTTCTTATCCATCTGGAATATGATTTGGTTACGAGGAGGTAAAATATAAAAACTCCCCAGCGATTGGAGAGTTTTTAAAGGAAATACGATATTATGCAATTCTAATTTGTGATCTATGGCCTTCCACGTTTACAAGTCTTCAATACTTTCTCGTCTACTTCATTTGTATTCTTATCATAAGGGTTAAATTGAAGGTATTTAATTGTGTCACCGACTCTTAAAGTTAGAACGTAAGAATCTCCCTCACACTCATCCAATCCTTCGATTTTATCAAATTTATCTTTATCCGAATCTAAAACAGGAGTATATTTTTGGATAAATGGAAAGGTATCCTTACTTTTCTTCACCCCGAAATAGTAGTAATAACCTCCGAAGGACCCTTTAGGTCTTTTTAGAATGACGTATGCCAGTTTATCGCCCGATGCAAGAGCGGTATCTGATTCTTTGGTAGCGTATTCGATTGTGTCTTCGATTGAAGACTCATTAAGCAGAAGGTTTCCAAAATATAAAGTCGTTCCCAAAAGAACTAATATTGCAGTAATCAAAGCAAGCATGCACTGTTTCATACTTAATTCAATTTTCTATTTTAATTCTCAACTTAAGTTTCATAAAATCAAGTTAGCAGGTTTAATGTAGTTCCGTATGGCGGAACAGATCTTTTAAAAGGGAATTTAAGATCATATCTCGATCTTCATGCCCCCACTCGGTTATTTTCGAATATATCTACTATGATAACCTTTGGAGGCTTCATCTAGCCTTGAACAAAAATTCGCCAGCTGGAAGGCTTATCTCCATTTCTCAGGCTCCTCCAAGATAGCCTTAGGTCTTGGAGGTTTATATCAATGATTGACTGTTAGATGAACTTCATCGAATATTCGACGGTTTTTGAACTAAAGCATTTATTTCCCTTCCCGATGACGCTTAGCTTCTTCTTCTCCAAACGTCTTTTGCTCTTTTTGGAATTCTACCTTTTGCAGCATCTCCAAATAGCATCGATCTAAATTCTTTCCCTTCAATTCCGTTCCATAAGTAACACTTATTCCAGCTTTTTCACTTTCAAGTGCAGCTTGAACGCTCTGTTCTGAATCAACATTATCATGACTGAATGTGAGTAGAAGTCGAGAGCGACTTCCTTGCATATATTTCCTTAAATAAAGAGTTTTCCCACTATATTCTACTGAATAAACTGATTCTTTTACTATATTGAAAGAAAGATTTTTAGATTCACTCGATTTAAAGTCAGAATAAATAATTCGAATTAACTTATTCTCTTCACTTATCTCAAGGCACGCTTCTAATCGATTATTCGGCCTTGGAGATCCGACAAAATCTCTCAATGATGCATTTGTAAATTCATTATCCGGGATTCCATAAATCGAAAATTGCCGGGGCTGAATATTTTCGTTAGAACTTTTCCCTTTAATCTCATTCTCAGATTGTTTATCTTTACAAAGAAAAATTAGCAAACACATCGCCACTAAAAGAATTCGATACATAAAATAGAGTTCCTCTTTCCAGTAATTTATAGCATAATCCGATGGATTGCTTTTCTATATTCTCTGTAATAATCCCTGATACTAATGTCTTTTATTTTACTATCAGTGTGATCAAAAATTGCCAAATCAAAAGTCCCATTTGACTTCTTCACTACTCTTGCTGTAATATAATGATTGGCTCCTCCGACTCCATCAGTGTCAACATATAATTGGACTACTGACCCTTCCCTTACTCTACCAACATTAAAACTTTCAGTTAGGAA
>NZ_NPDR01000015.1 GCF_002811765.1 Leptospira saintgironsiae
AACTATTGAGTATCCGATAGTTGAAACTGCTAAAGCGGTTAAGATCCCAATAAGACCGGTACTTTCTTTTTTAATATTAGGAATCCTTTTCTTTTTAGCAGTGTGGATCTCTAAAAAAGGAAAAGATCCCGACACATTTCGCACTTCTTCCAATTTTCCTAAAAATATTTTAGAAGGAAGATGGCCTTCTTGGATAGGCGGGATCGGAGCGGGAGTTCTTTCCTTCGTTTATTATTTAAGAGTTAGACCCGTCGGAGTCACTTCTGAATTGGGCAGATTAAGCAGAGAAGTCGGAAACTTACTCCAGATCATTCCGACCCGATTAGAGGGATTGGATACTATCTCCGGATGTGTGACTTCTGCAGAAGGCGCCAGATTTTTTACGATCAATGCAGTATTCGTTCTAAGTTTAGTCTTTGGCTCCTTCGGTTCCGCAGTAGGAGCCAAACAATTCTCCTTTAGCTTGGGGGAAAATCCAGGATTTAAAGCGGGGATCTCCTTGTTCGGCGGTATCTTTTTAGGATGGGGAGCAATGGTCTCAATAGGTTGCACCTTTGGGACATTCTTTTCCGGAATTTCAGCACACTCACTTTCCGGTTTTGTGTTTGCTATCGGACTCGTTCCGGGCATTCTCGCTGGATTAGCATTATTAAAGATCAAATAAGAAATAACAAAAGGTGAATCAATGAATAGAAAATTATTTATCATATTACTGGCCCTTCTTCCTTTCTTTGTAAGCTGCGGAAAGAAAGAAGCACCCAATCTTCCCGGAGATAGAAAAAATCTGAAGATCGGGATTTGCCCTGGGCCATACGGGGATCTTTTGAAAAAAGGTGTGTTTCCTGATTTAGAGAAGAAGGGATACAAGATCGAGATCGTTCAGTTCAGCGACTATATCCAACCAAATCTTGCGTTGGCTTCAGGTGATATAGATGCGAATTTGTTCCAACATCTTCCTTACCTGAAAAAGTTTACTGCGGATAAAAATCTAAAGTTAAGCGCCATTATAAATATTCCAACTGCTCCTATGTCTGTGTTCGCAGGAAAAACTAAAAATCCTAAGGACATAAAGGAGAAGGCTTCGATCGCTCTTCCAAACGATCCGACTAATTTGTTAAGAGCTTTAAAACTTTTTCAAGAATTAGGTTTTATTAAAGTAAATCCGGATGCAGTTCCTACTAAGGCCTCCTTGAGCGATATCACTGAAAATAAAAAACAGATACAATTTTTACCTTTAGAAGCAGCTCAACTTCCTAGATCTTTGGAAAGTACAGACTTTTCTGCGATCAATGGGAATTTCGCACTCGCTTCTGGTTTGGATCTGACTAAAGCAGTGATCTTAGAAAAACTGGCAGAAGAGCATAAAAACATTATCGTAGTTCGAGAAGCAGAAAAAGATAGCGTATTCGCCAAGGACATAGTCGAAGCGGTGAAGTCTGAAAACTTCGAGACAATTGTAGACCAAGACTTTAAAGGATTCCAAAAGCCGGAATGGTTCGGGAAACGGAAATAAAAGAAGACCCACAAACTATATTAGAATTTCGGAACGTTTTTAAAACGTTTCCGAAATCTATACATCCTTCTATTGAGGATATCTCCTTAAAAATAGATAAGGGAGAAATTTTCGGGATCATCGGAACTACCGGCGCTGGAAAAAGCACCTTACTTAGATTCGCAAATTTATTAGAAACACCTGACTCAGGACAGGTATTTTTTCAATCTGTAGACATCTCGAATCTAAAAGGAGAAGCACTCAGGCATCATAGATCCAAAGTGGGAATGGTATTCCAACAATCTCACTTGGTACTAAACAAAAAAGTTTTTGATAATATTGCACTCCCCTTAAAAGCATCAGGTTGGAAAAAAGAAGAGATCCGCGCAAGAGTGATCGAACTTCTTTCTTTGATAGGACTCGAAGACAAAATAGATTCTTATCCAAACCAGCTCAGCGGCGGACAAAAACAAAGAGTAGGGATTGCAAGAGCAATCGCGAATCACCCTACTCTACTCTTATGTGATGAACCAACTTCCGCTCTGGATCCGGAAACAACTCGTTCTATTTTAGGACTTTTAAGAGACATCCACAAAAAATTCTCCATAACAATACTCATCGTAACTCATGAGATGAATGTGGTTCGAGAAATCTGCAATTCAGTCGCAGTATTAGAAAAAGGTAAACTGATCGAAACAGGCTCTGTATATTCTCTATTTGCCGATCCTTCACAAGAAATCACCAAAAAGTTAACAGGACACGCATTCACAAATTCAATTCCAGAAGAAACTTTAGCAAGGACAGAAGGAAGAATACTTAGAGTAGTCCTGAAAAACGAAATCGCGACTGAACCTGTGCTTGGAAAAGTTATCCGTGCTACAAACCAAGTCCCAAATATCATTCACAGTAAGATTGAATACATTTCAGGCAAACCAATCGGAGTCTTTTATTTGGAAACTGATCCTTCTGATAATAGTACAGACACAATCAGAGCCGCATTTGTAAGATACGGAGCAACTGTGGAGGAAATTTTCAGATGAATTTTTCCAAATGGATAGAATTATATCCTGAATTAGTCAATGCATTCGGACAAACATTCCTAATGCTTGGGATCTCTTTGTCTTCTGCATTAGTATTTGGAATTCCTTTGGGATTTTTGATCTATCTTACAGACAAAAAATTATTCATACCAAATCGATTCTTTCATGCAATACTTGGAATATTAGCAAACCTAATTCGATCCATTCCATTTGTGATCTTACTCGTGGCACTCATCCCGCTCACTCAGTCTTTGGTAGGAACTACAATCGGCCCACTCGCAGCATCAGTCCCACTTTCTGTGGCAGCCATCCCGTTCTTAGCAAGATTAGTCGAAACATCTCTCAGAGAAATTCCCGAAGGAGTTTTAGAAGCCGCAGTCTCCACGGGAGCAAAACTCTCTCTCATCATCAGAGAAGTTTTGATACCTGAAGCATTGCCCGGTATCTACTCTGCAATTACAGTTACAACCATAAGCTTATTAGGATATTCTGCAATGGCCGGTATCGTAGGGGGTGGAGGAATTGGAGATCTTGCGATTAGATTCGGATATTACAGATACGAAGACGATATCATGTTCGCAACGGTTTTTGTTCTGATCGCTTTAGTCCAAACATTCCAATGGATCGGTGATAAAACCCGCAAAAAGAGTGATAAAAGAATTTCTCATTAGTTTTTATAAAGAAGAATATTAAGATCTTCTTTGAACAAAAAGAATCCGCAAGTAAACCTGCGGATCAAATGTTGTAGTGTTGCATATTCATTTGTCCTAATGCCATATGGCCCATACAAAATACTGACCTTCTCCCTAAGCAATTAGGCACTCTAAGCGCCTTTTTCTTGGATTTCTGCTAAAACAGGAAGCAACTTCCGTTATCACAGATATTATATCCATCATGTCAAACTCAACAGTATTGCAAAAAGAAACCAGCAAAGTGCACCAAGAAGTCATAGAAGCGAACCAGAAATACGTTTCCGAGTTCGGTAAAAAGGGAGAATTGGCTCTTCCCCCTGCCAGAAGTTTTACGATCCTGACCTGCATGGATGCACGTTTGGATCCAGCTAAGTATGCGGGTCTTTCGGAAGGAGATGCACACGTTATACGAAACGCGGGAGGAAGAGCGAGTGACGATGCGATCCGATCTCTTATCATCTCCCATAAACTTTTAGGTACAAAAGAATTTTTCGTGATCCATCATTCAGATTGCGGAATGGCCCTATTCACTGACCAAATCATCCGTAACCTTTTGGAGAAAAGTCTGAAAACCGCAACTGTAGATTCAAACGGTTGGAGAAACTTGGAAGAATCCGGAGGATCAGACGAAGCAAAATTTATCCCTTTCTTAACTTTCGAAAGTCTAGAAAAAAGTGTGGTAGATGACGTAAAAAGGATCAGAAACCATCCATTGATCCCTAAAGATATCCCTGTTTATGGATACTTCTACGATGTAAAAACCGGAAAACTTGTAGAAGTGGAAGAAGCGACCAAGATCGGAAGAGCTATATAACTTGCTCGATAATTTTAAAAAACACCGGAAAGGAAATTAGATTCTAACTCTAATATTTCTTTCCGGTATTCATTTTAGATCCTAATAGAATATCCGAAAGACCAGATAATACTATGAAGTGGGATTTTTTGCTCTAAGTGTTTATTCACAAGAGCCTGTTTTACATTAGGATCCAATCCAGAGTTTTGGATGGAACTTAAGATAAAATCATTCACGAATCCATATCCCTTAGATGGATCGATAGTCATCCCGTCGTTTGAATTACCAGTCAACGGTCCTACCCAAGTTGCTCCTGGAACCGTGCCGACTGTTTGGCCTCCTACATTATTTGGATAATAATAATTATTATCTATCATGTATGTATTTGGTCTGTAAACATCTGTGAGTGAGAAAGAAAATCCCAAATACTTTACAGTTACCTTATAGTCGATATTCTTAAATCCGGACCTTCTATCTATATTATCATTATAGTATTGGTATCCGAAATCGATCCCAGGTTGGATCTTAAAATTGTCAGTGATCTCGTATTCATGAAAGACTGAGAATCTATGAAATGTTGTGCCGTTAAATGCATTCGTAGGATATCCAGACTCCAGGTCCTTTTCTCCTGCTATACTTGAGCCTCCAATTCTTTCCGAAGTGACTCTCACGTTATATGTATAAGTCGGATGGATATATTTTAGAACAGGCAATGCCCAGCCGAAAGTGAAAAGTCCTAGAGCAAAACTTGGTTGGTTGTTTGCATAATATATCCAACCTGCATTCCAATCTCCTAAACGATTTGTGGACCATTTATAATTGAGAATAGTGGCAAGACCTTCTCTCAATCCATTAGGCTCCTTTCTCAATCTGTTTGTATTCGGATCTGCTGCAACCTTATCTAGATCAACTCCCGGTCCATATGAATGCGATTGAAAAACTCCATCCACATCTCTGTTTGTTCTACCAGTTAAAGGAGAATAATCTCTGATGATCAGTTGTAAACCTTCTATAGGAGTTGGGATATTCACCATTGTATCTAGGATCAATGATTTAGGAACTTCTGAATAATGAAGACCACCTCTTCTATCAAAAGCATTTCCGAATAAACTATTACCATTGATAAACACATCATTAGTTAAAGATTGGGTCCAAATCAGATCATAATTTCTTTTTTGAGGGATCTGTTTTTGTTCCTTCAATTCTTGCGTATTGTTTTCAGCCTGGATACCTGCGATCTCGGACTTTGAGATCCGGACCGGGATAGAATCTTCCAAACTAAAAATATAATATTCTTCAGCTTCCTTTTCTAACTTCAGATTTTTCAGAACTTTCCCTGATTTCAGCTTCACCTCATCTCCGAAAAGAGGAGTGATCAAGAAGAAGGAAAATAGCAAAATCGGCAAATATTGGTAGGTTTTCTGAATCGACCTAAGTATTTTCATAGGAGTCTCCTTTGTCCCGTTTGCCAATTTTTGGATTTTAAGGCAGAACGGGGCTTTTCCCCATTAGTTCAATAATATTTGAACTTTAAAACTTAGAAAGTGCTTGTCAATCTTTTGTTCAAATATTATTGAACTTTATAAGGAGTATTGGAAAAAAAATTCCGATGTCTAAACAGCCAACTCATCCCAATTTAGATCAGATAGAATTGAATTCTATATTCGAAGCGGTAAGTGATCCAATCCGTAGGAAGATACTATTGGACCTTTCAGAAAGAGGAGAATCCAATTGTTCTACTTTTCTAGTTTATGCTCCGAAAACGAATCTTTCTTACCATATGGGAAAATTAAGAGACGCAGGAATGATTTTTACTAGATACGAAGGAACTCAGAGATTTTCTATCATCCGAAAGGATGACCTGGAAAAAAAATTCCCAGGCCTACTCGACACTATTCTAAAAAGTGCAAGGATAGAAAGCGACAAAGAAGAAGTTTCCGTGGTCACGGTCTAACAAGGAAATCAACCTTTCATTAATTGTAAACCTTGGGCAACGCTCACCACAGGTTTATATCCTAATTCTTTTTTTGCCTTGTCTATACGGATCGTACATTCTTTTCCCATAATATCCACAGGGAATCTCATCATTGGAGGTTCTTTACGAATTCCGAATATTCTCCAGATCCCTTCTACTATCATTGCTAAAAATCCAGCAACCGAAGAAGGTACAGATGCTTGGGGAAGTGTAATTCCTTGAGTTTGCATCATCTCCGTTAAAAATGTTTTTACGGTCTTATCTTCGTCGTCAGTGATAAAGTATATTTGTCCGGCCACACCTTTAGTTAAAGCAAGTTCTGTCGCATGCACTAAATTAGGAATACAGGTCACGGAAGTTTTGGCTCTTCCCCCATCCAGCCACATAAATTTTCCTTCGGATACCATCTTTTTCAGAACAGGAAGAACTGATGTATCTCCCGGACCCCAAACTAGTCTTGGCCTCAGAGCTATTGTTTCAAAACCAGGGCGATTTGCAGAGACTACTCTTCTTTCTGCTTCTCCTTTGCTGCGGCTATAATAGTAAGGAGTTTTTTTAGGATAAGGATAAGTCTCATCAATCTGTATCATGTCCTGTCCGTGAAACAAAGCAGCCTCTGTTCCCATATGTATAAATCTTTTAACTCCCGCTTTTTGAGAGGCTTCCAATAGGCGAGTCGTTCCTTCTACATTCCCTTTCCAAAAATCTTGGTATGTTCCCCAAGGGCCTACGAATGCAGCACAATGGATTACTATATCTATTCCTGCTAAGTCTTGAGAAGTAATAGATTCTAAACTTCCACTTACTATTTCAAAACCTTGCTCGGTTAGGACTGAGTCTGTTTTTGGAGATCTGGATAATACCTTTATCTTATGTTTTGTTTTTAAATGACGCGCGATCGCTCCGCCTACAAATCCCGAAGCTCCAGTAATAAATAAATTCATAACTTCTCCAAGATCCAATTCTCTAATAGAAAGTTTGGGAAGTATACTAGAAAACCTGAAAGTCGTTGACCTTTTGTATTTTAAAAAGATCATCTAATTTATTCTTTTTAGGTGCAGAAGAATATGGATCTTTTTCAAAAATATAAAATTTTTATTCTCTTAAATTTATTCTTAATTTCGAGTTTACAATCTTCGGAAGAAATTCCCAAGAATGGAATCCAAGAAAAGAAAAAACAAAAATTCGAATTATTATTAAAGAGGCAAACTTATAGTTTTATTCCCTATAATTTTACTTCTTATTCTGAAAAAACAGATCCGAATGTTTCCATAGAAACCAACCATTTGCAACAAAACCAAAAGGTATTGGTTCCTGCAGTTTTCAGTTATGAAAATTATGAGAAAAATTACAGGGCAGAGATATCTTATTATGAGGTAGAATTGGTAAATCCTAATTCCAATGTGATCCGATCCAATTCAGGGGCCTTATCCGCAGAAAGGTTTTATTATTCTCCTTTAGCAAGATCTGAGTTCGAAGCAAATTTTTATAAGATTATTTCCCCGACACAAAACTGGAATTTGTATTTAGGTGGAGGGCTTCGAAATATTAATAAATACACCTACGGCAAATACATGTTAGACGGTGCCTTTCAAGAATACTTTTATACATATGGGCCTCAGATCTCGATCCAATCTTCTTATCAATTTATGGAAAATTTTTCCGCAAATATAAGTTTGGATGTGTTTTATACAGAAGGGACCAGATTTTTTAAAACTCCAATGATTTCTACAGATACATTGGTATTTACGAATGGAAGTGCTGGAACCAGAGGAATTTTCAGGGGTTACGAGTCAGAAATTTCTCTCCAATACAAATTCCATGAGAATATGAGATTTCATTTGGGATATAACCAAATTTATTCCTATTTCAGCTATTTGCATTTTGATCAATTGAATCTGAGTTATAATATTTCTTCACCTTCTTCTTTCTCTATTAGTAATGGCTCCAGATCTGGAAACTATGAGATTTTAAGAGGATTCTTCTTAGGGTTTTCAGTCTTTTTTTAAAAATACCATTATGCAAATTTCTATACAGGGTTTTGCCGGAGAATAAACTGGAGACCAGAGATCAGAATGAGATCATCTATCTTTCATTTACTAGTTCTCTTGGTTTTTATGGGATGTTCTCAAAAAACCGAGATCTATTCTCCACAAGCTAAAGATGGAATTTTAGATCTGAAAGATTGGGATAGAGATCGTTTTTCCACTGTTGCCTTAGATGGAAATTGGGAATTTGCGGATGGGATCTTAGCTCCTGAAACTTTTACAAAAGATGGATTCATTTCTGTTCCCGGTGCCTGGAACTCATTTATAAAAAATGGCAAACAACATGAGGGAGAAGGTCTCGGGACTTATAAACTCACAGTCCTACTGGACAAACCAGTAAAAGATCTGGCTTTTCAAATTGGAGATATTTCCACAGCATTCAAACTTTTTCTAAATGGCAAATTGCTGATCGAGAATGGGAAGATCGGAAATTCCAGAGAGGAAATGATTCCTTCTTATAAACATCCAATCGTTTTAATAAACGAAGAATCCAAAGAACTAAATCTCACCTTACAAATATCAAATTTTTATCATAGAACAGGCGGGCTTCGCAAATCTATTAAGATTGGAGATACCTTAGCGGTTTTCGAAGAGAAAAAAAGACAGGTTGCTCTTGGTTGGGTAGTTTTTGGTGCTACATTCTTCATGGGTCTCTATCATTTAATCCTATTCTTGATGAGAAGAGTGGATAAATCCGCTCTTTGGTTCGGATTATTCTGTGTAGATTTAAGTATCAGAGGATTTTTTACAGGATCAGTATTTATATATGAGGTCACACCGGATTCTTTCTGGGTGTATATCCATAAACTGGATATTTTGACGTTTGTTTTGGCCCTTCCATTATTTTCGGTTTTCCTAAAAGCTGTATTTCCGGACGAAGAATTCCAATATTATTTTAATAATCTATTTATAGGAGTTAGCTCCGTATTTTTCATTCTAGTCCTTGTATTACCTTCTACGGAATATATGAACTATATTAGGATATTCCAAGCCTTCGTAGGAATAAGTGTTATTTACTTTTTCATAATGAATGCTATTTGCATTTTCAGGAAAAGAGAAGGCGCTATCCTATTTGCAATAGGCTCTCTTATACTTTTCGTAACCACATTAAACGATATTTTAAACCAAAGTTTAATCATAAAGGCAGAATATTTAGCAAGCTGGGGCCTTCTCGCATTCTTATTCTCTCAAACAGTAATGCTCTCAGTCAGATTTTCAAATGCATTCGTAAGACTGGAAGAACTCCAAAAATCATTGGAACAAAAAGTGACAGAAAGAACGAAAGAATTAGAAGAAGCAAAACATATCGCAGAAGAGGCAAATTCACTCAAGGATACGTTCTTATCATTAGCGACCCATGATCTAAGATCTCCAATTACAACGGTAATCGGTATCTTACATTTGATCAAAAACGATTATGAACAATTGGATGATAGATCCTTATTGGAATGGGTTGATAGAGCAGAATATACTTCTTCTCAGTCTTTAGAGATGATAGCAACACTCTTGGATCTTAATAGACTTAAATCAGGTTCCTTTCCTTTAGACAATAGTTTGATCTATGTTTATCCAGAAGTAGAGGGTGTATTAGCAAAACTTCTTCCTCAAGCAGATGCGAAAAAGATCAGTATCATAAATAAAATCCCAGATGACGTAAAATTGAATGTGGACCGGGCCCTATTCGCTGAAATATTTATTAATCTAGTTTCCAATTCCATTAAGTTTTGCAGAGAGAATGATACAATCAGCATAGGATTTACTAATGAGAAGAATGATTCGGAATTTTTTGTAGAAGATACTGGGATCGGGATACCAAAAGATATGATCCCGAATCTATTTTTGACCGAGATCAAATCCACTCGGCTAGGAACTAAAAATGAATCTGGAACTGGTTTAGGTCTACCTTTGGTTTATAGTATTATAAAAGCGTATAACGGAAAAATTTCAGTAGAATCCGAAGAAAAAAAAGGGAGCAAATTCACATTCTGCATTCCTATAGTTTAAGTTTTAGAACAAATATCACAATTTTCGCAAGAATGAAAATTAGCACCGAAATATTCGTATAAAAATTCCCTTCTACATTTCTCAGATTTTAAATACATAAGCATCTGATATAAACGATTTAAACTCGCCTTCTTTCTTTCTTCCAAAATTTTCGGGTCTGTTAAAACGTCTGGCAATTCTCCTCGTAAAACAAGAGACTTTCTTTCCAGATCTCCTGAAGTAACTCCATGCCTTTCGAAAAGATTGAGAACAGTCTGTAAACGATGGTCTCCTCTATTCTTATGCACTACCATTGCTTGGAGCTCTTCGTATTCGAGAGAAGAAAGTTTTTCTCCCACAGACTTAAAGACACGATGTACTCGGATCATAAAATTCTCGTCTGGGTTCTGCCATTCGATAAAATCCATAAGAACAGATAAGTCGTCTTGGTTATAAAATAAAAGACAGTCGGAAGGATTGCCATCTCGTCCCGCTCTTCCTATCTCCTGGTAATAAGATTCCAAAGAAGAAGGTAGTTCTGCATGAATGATTGTGCGAATATTTGCCTTATCAACTCCCATCCCAAATGCATTCGTAGCTAAAAGCAAAGTATTCTTTGAATTTAGAAAATCGTTTTGGATCCTTCTTCTTTTATCAGAAGGTAATAGTCCGTGATACACTCTATACCGGATCTTCTCTATATCCAAAAGTTCGGAAAAACTTTCTATATTTTTGATCAGGTTAAAGTATACGATCGTATTTCCCTTCAAATTTTTCAGGTATGAGATGAGTTCCTTTGCCTTAGAAACAGAATCTACAAAAGTTCTAACTTCTAAATATAGATTCGGTCTAGAAATTCCTTCGTTATAAACCTGAATGTCTGATTCAGATAATCCAATCTGTTTAACTATATCTTTTCGGATTTCTTTTGTCGCTGTGGCGGTCAAAGCAATAATCCTAGGATATTTTAAGATCTTTCTGAATTCTGAAATTTTAGTATAATCTGGCCTGAAGTCATGTCCCCATTGGCTGATACAATGAGCCTCGTCTACCACCAATAAAGAAACTTTTCTAGTCTTGAAAATTTCTAAAAAGTGAAATTTACGGAATCTCTCTGGAGAAACATAAAGGATCTTATATTTTCCATTCTTTAAGTTTTCATAACGAAGATTACGTTCTTCTTTTGAGATCGAAGAATTTATAAATTCAGCATCTATCCCCAAAGATTTTAATTTATCTACTTGGTCTTGCATAAGAGCAATCAATGGAGAAATTACGACAGTCAATTCTTCCAAGGCCAAGGCAGGCAATTGGTAACATAAAGATTTGCCCATACCAGTAGGCATAATCACTAGGCAGTTTTTGCCTTCTAAGACATCTCTAATAATTTTTTCTTGAGAGGATCTGAATTCGGAGACTCCGAATATCTTTTTTAATTCTTGTAGATCGGGCATTCGGACTCACTCCGTTCTAGATTCGATCCAGTTTTTGCCAATCCGGTTTTTAAATTTCTTTAAGTAATAAAAAAGCCCCCGTCTTACGACGAGGGCTTGAAATACATCCTGAAATTAAAGATTACGACTTACTAACTACGGATTCTCCGTACAAGTAATCGTAATACTTCGATTTTGAAGTAATGTATGAGAAATACAATAATTCTCCACTGGAGGAGGATTATTCGTAGGATAATAATAAGTCGCCGAAGTTCCTGTTAGCGAAAGATTATAGTAGGAAGTTGGATTATAATTTTTATCATCCCTTGGAATCAGTCCACAAGCCCAGCCTTCTCCGAAATAATCAAATACCACTCTCCTATAATATCCAGGGAATGTACTCGAAGTATTTCTCGAGAATCCTGTAGGACAACTTATACTCGGAGTTGTACCATTATCATTAGCCATATAAACCGAAGTTGCACAATTGTGCAGATTACAACCTTGGGTCTCTACTGCAGAACCTGCACAACCTTGAGTAGGATCTAAACAAATCCTAGATCTAGATTGATTACCCGGCCCACATTTGGTACTACAAGTTCCCCAACTACTGAATGTCCCCCAACCAGAAGTTCCTTCCAAAGTTTTTGCACTCAGAGTTCCACTCCATGGGCTTTTGTTTCCAACATCGTCATAAGCAACTATACAGAAATTATAAACTGTATTCTGTAATAAGCCTCCAATGATAAAAGAAACTGCCTGACCCGGAACGTAATTGTCCAAGTTCGGATAACGTGAATCTACCGCAGCATCACATTCTAAACTGTTAGTAATTGGAGAAAGAGATATACCGATCTTGTAGCTCGATACAGGTCCGACCATTCCGTCATCCCCTACATTGTACCAATTCAATTGGATCTGATCTAAAGAAACTGTAGCGGCGGATCTACTCGAAACAGGATCTGGAACTATACTGTCCAAGTCCTTAGCAGAGATTTGGATTGAATCTATTCCTGTCCTTGCTCCACCAAAACAGGTTCCTGCGTCGTCTCTAAAGGATAATTCGAGTAAATAATTTCCAGGAATATCCGGAACGAAGGAAGCGGACAATTGGTTCCCGTTGGAAATATTTGAATCCAGTAATGCAGAACCTACCGGTCTAGTAATAAATCTCCATTGGTAAGAATAATTGGATACATTCGCTCCGCAAATTCCTTTGTCAGGATCTGAAGAGTTTGTTCCATTCAAGTTCACGACTTGAGAAATCATTCTATCTAATTGATCCGGTCCTGCGTCCACGATAGGAGCTTTATTACTCATGCGTGTTCTTGTAGAAACAGTTCCGTTCCAACTACTACGATTACTTACTTCGTCGTATGCTCTCACGCAGAAATAATATCTGGTATCTTCCGAAAGATCGTTTACTCTAAATGTAATCGCGGATCCGGAAGTAATTCCAAATAACGCATTCGGAATAGAGACAGCTCCATCACAATCATTATCCGTATTGATCACATTCGTAGATTTACGAATATCATACGCAGCAGCAATGCCGGTATTATTATCATCTCCTACAGCAGTCCAAGTTAAGTCCACTGAAGTTTCGTTTACAGTAACTGCATTTAAGTTGGTGATATTTCCTGGACGAGTTAAGTCAGGAGTAGCCGGAGTTGTTGCTTGAACAGTTCCTGTCCAAGAACTTCTATTCCCATTCCAATCGAATGCACGAATACAATAATAGTAAGTGTTATTCGGAGAATGTCCATTGATATCCAATACTTCAGGTAAACCTGAATTTTTAGGTATTAAAGAATGTGCGATCGCAGGTGCAGAATCACACTGAAGATTATTAGTGATTGCAGTAGCCGCCCTTCTAATCTCATACGCAGCAGCACGACCGGAACCGCTATCATTACCTGGAGCAGTCCAACGAAGCCTTACTTGTGTGAATGTCATAGCAGTCGCAGTCAAGTCAGAGATAGAACTTGGAGCAACGGAATCCACTACGGTTACTTTTGTAGTAGTAGTGATACTTCCGATACTTGCAGTCACTCCAGCAAGTCCTGGAGCATTCGCATGTAATGTAGAATTTGTTAAAGTACCAACAGGAACTCCACTAACTGCATTTCCAGTAACTACTAAATTCGGACGAACAAAACGAGGCTGACCGGCAAAAGTTGCAGATGCAGCAAATGTAACATTCTCCCCCACATCCATTTTCAGAACAGAAGGTATCAAAGTTAAACTATCGATAGGAGGATTGGCTTCTGCATTCGGAGTCTTATCTGCGATATTCGGAATACCATCCCCGTCAGAATCAGGAAATAAAGCTGCAGTTGGAGAAGTAGCGCTACGTGGATTAAAACCGTTATCCACTTCCCAAGCATCCAGATATCCGTCGTTATCTTGGTCTGTTTTAAATCCGAAAGTATAAGTAGAATTCGCAGCGTCTACCGGATATCTAAAAGGATCTGTAGTCGGATGAGTTGAATTATTTCCATAAGAATCCACCGCTAAGACCTGCATCTGGATTCCGCCTTCGAACATAGCCTCATACGGAATATTCGCGCTGTACCAGTTACCTGATTCGGGAGTCATAGGAATAGCAACAAGACTATTGCCGACAGTTCCGGTAAGAAGATATACCTGCATAGGATCTCCATCCGGTTCTATCACTCTAGTTCTTACCATATAAGGTAAATAAGAACAATTCGGTTTAAAATAATAGAATGCTCCCATTACATTCGGAGCATTATTTCCTGCTGGAGGAGTTCCCCCTCCGAATACGGAAAATGTACGAGTAGTAATAGTAATTTTATCACCATTAATTGACGTTCTTCCAGCGTTCCAACCTCCAGTAATTCTTCCTGAATTATTGTCCTCAGGAGTCTGGCTTACCACAAAACCTTGGGACTTCTTCTTATTTAAATTCAAAGAATTTAATTTATCGGAATCTAATGTGATTGTAACGATAACATCTTTCTTAAATCGATATGAAGGAGTTATTTCATACAAAGGAGTTGTAGGAAAATAACCTTGAGGAAGAGCGTTTGATGGAGGGTCATATTTAGTGATCTCAAAAGATTCTTCTCCATCCATAGCACCTTCTGGAATGAAAACGCTAAAAAGACCATCTGTAGATTGTAAGGTGGTCCCACTAGGCCCGGACTTTCCGCTACCTGCAAATATTCCTGCCTTTTCCAAGGACAAGAAAGATAAATTGGATTTTTCATCCCATCCAGCAATTTTGTTTATCATTTGGCAGCCCGCAAGGAAGCCTGTTACAGCTAACGCGAGCCCTACCGAGCGAATTAGATTACGCATCTTAGTTCTCCTAATCTGAAATTTCACTTAACGTTAATTTTTCGATTTTGAAGAATATAACCCAAACGGATTAAGATCCGTCAACTGGAGAAAAATTTTTTACCAATTTGAGCTAAAATTTGGGAAAAATTGATTAATCATGGAACTTTCTTCCAAACTTTTTACCCCGTTTTGGATATAATTTATTGTAGCGCTCTCTACAGAATTCGTTACTCTTTGCTATTAAACTTTCAACCAAGAGAACAAAATGAATCTTTCAACATTTAAAAATCTTCTGATCATTCTAGGGTCTGTGTTTACCGCTGGCTTTCTATATTTGGTGCTCCCACCTTTATCACAAAACTTCGATGTGATCGGTGCATTTTTAGGAGGATTCGTAAATCCATTCTCCAGCGCTTATGCATTAGATATAATTTTTACCTGGCTCGTTCTCGCCGCTTGGATCATATACGATGCAAAAACAAAAGGGATCAAAAACGGATGGATCGCACTTTTACTCGGTGTGGTTCCTGGTGTAGCAGTTGGAGCTGCTTATTATATTTATCTAAGAGAAAAACAAAGTCGTAACTGATCTTTGTAGGAATTCCAACATTCGGTTTCCTCTTATTGGAAACCGACCTATTTCCAGAAACCTACAAAACCATTCTATCTTCTAAAATTGGTGTGTGCCAATCAAACTGAGTTTTGTATTTTGGATAATCTTCTAATTTATTGAACGGTTTGAAGGAATCGTATGAACTCCAAGTCTCCCATTGTTTCTATCCAAAATCTCTCCAAATCCTATTCTAACGGATTCCAAGCCTTAAAAAACATAAACTTGGAAATTGAAAAAGGAGAGATCATCGCTCTTTTAGGTCCGAATGGCGCAGGAAAAACCACGCTGATCTCGATTATCTGCGGGATAGTCAATCCGACCTCCGGTTCCGTTTCTGTAGGTGGTTACGATATCATCAAAGATTATAGAAAAACCAGATCTATGATCGGCCTTGTTCCACAAGAGCTTACAGTTCATTCATTCGAATCGGTTTCGACCACTGTAAATTTTAGTAGAGGCCTATTCGGAAAATCACCTAACAAAGAGTATATTGATGAACTTCTGAAATCCCTCTCCCTTTTGGAGAAAAAAGAGCAGATGATCATGACTTTATCCGGCGGGATGAAAAGAAGGGTGCTGATCGCAAAAGCATTATCTCATGAACCATTAGTTCTGTTTTTAGATGAACCGAGTGCCGGCGTGGATGTAGAACTCAGAAAAGATATGTGGAATGTAGTGAGAGCCCTTAGAGACAAGGGTGTTACTATTATTCTCACTACACATTATATTGAAGAAGCAGAAGAGATCGCAGACAGAGTCGGCATCATGAACAAAGGTGAATTGGTACTTGTCGAAAAGAAAACCGAACTCATGCATAAGTTAGGAAAAAAACAGATGATATTGGATCTTGTTTCTCCACTCCAAAGTCTGCCTAATAATTTTAACGGTTATGAACTGGAATTAAAGAACGAAGGAAAACAATTGTTATACACCTACGATGGCCAGGAAAAACAAACCGGTATCGCAAGCTTCTTGGAACAATTGAAAAAATCAGGAATTGAATTCAGAGATCTGAATACCACCCAAAGCAGTTTGGAAGAAATTTTCGTACAATTAGTGAAGGAATCCAAATGAATCTGAACGCAATCAAGGCCATCTATTTTTTCGAAATGGCAAGAACAAGAAGGACATTGATGCAAAGTATTGCCTCACCAGTTCTTTCTACTTCTTTGTATTTTATCGTTTTCGGTTCTGCGATAGGATCCAGGATACAAGAAGTAAATGGAGTATCTTACGGTTCTTTTATTGTGCCTGGACTTGTTATGCTGTCTCTATTGACTGAAAGTATTTCTAACGCATCCTTCGGGATCTATTTCCCTAAATTTACAGGAACAATTTACGAAATTTTATCTGCCCCTGTTTCCAGCATGGAAGCAGTGATCGGTTTCGTAGGAGCAGCTGCAACCAAGTCTTTGATCTTAGGTTCCATTATGCTTGCTACAGCTTCCTTGTTTGTAGAAATTAAGATCGCTCATCCATTCTTAATGGTGTTCTTCTTGATATTAACTTGTGTTTCTTTTAGTCTATTCGGGTTTATCATAGGAATTTGGGCGGACAATTTCGAAAAACTACAAGTGATCCCAATGCTTGTAATCACTCCTTTGGTTTTTTTGGGGGGAAGTTTTTATTCTGCAAGTATGCTCCCTCCATTTTGGCAAACAGTGACTCTATTTAACCCGATCTTATATCTGGTGAGTGGATTCAGATGGAGTTTTTACGAGATCGGAGATGTAAGTCTTGAGATAAGTTTAGCTATGATATCGCTCTTCTTGATTTCTTGTCTATGCGTTGTCGCTTGGATGTTCAAGACAGGATATCATATTAAGAAATAATACAATACTTACTCGGACAATCTAAGATTCTTTAGATTGTCCATTTTCGTTAGAGAAACGATCCGAATATTTTTTCAAAAGTTCTTCTATCTTCGAAATAGATTCGTTTAAAGGATCCAACCGTATAGCATCCTTTAAGATTGAATTCGCTCTATCAAAATTTTTGACTGCCATATAGATCTCTGCAAGATTTATTAGATTTTTAATATGTGAAGGCTCCCTTAAGCGAAGACGTTCACTAAAATCTAAAGCTTTTCTGATCTGGCCTGCTTTCCTCGCCGCAAAGGAAGCAACATATAAGATCTCGCTATCTATAGGATTCATCTTAAAATAATCTTCTGCGTATCTAGCGGCTTTTTGATAATCTTTCAATTTTAAGAAAAGTTTTATAAAATTCTTTTTCACTTCAGGAACTCTGCTATCCAAAGATTCAGCTTCTTCCAAATAGCTAAGTGCTTCTTGAGTGTCTTTATTCAAAAAGGTTTCCCTTGCATTCCTGAGTAATTCCTTGATCCTTTGCCTTTTCTCATCCTGAGCGATTGTATGTTTTCCATTTCCAGTAAAAGACAACCGGATGAGTGAAAGGTCATCGCTTAATTTACCGATATTTAAGATCACATTATATATTTCTTGAAGATCTCCTCTTCCCTTTTCTACAGAATTTAAAAATAACTTTTCGTCATCGTTAATGATCCTATCTCCATCCGAATCCATTCCAACGATGATATCATCCCTACCGTCAGACCCTACAAATATACAATCACCAGGTTCTAATTGGAATGTTTTAATAAAAATAGTACCTTCTACACCGGTTGTTCCTAATTTCCGGAACATAAACTCATTTTCTATAAAACTTGCAATTCCGTCCCGATACAAAACTGTCCACGGGTGTTCTGCATTAATATAGTATAATATTCCAAGTTCATCATCCACGAGTCCTATCACAGAGGAGACCAACATGGAGCCGTCAAAACTTTCGAACACCTTATGCAACTCTATAAAAGCGTTCTTTAACCATCTTTCTGGAGATTGTTTTTTAATCGTATCGACTACTCTTGTTCTTTCGATGATAGATTCAAAAACGGATCCTAAAACCAGCGCACCTCCTGCTCCCTGCATGGATTTACCCATTGCATCTCCATTCAAAAATACAGTATAAGATCTCCCCTGTAAATCGATATGATTGGAGATATTCAAATCTCCTCCAATCTCATCCTCATGTTTCCTAAAAGTGAACCTTTTCTTTTGTTTCAAAAGAAATTCAACTTTCACATTTTCTTGGTTTGCTTTATTCGAACCTAAAGGTTTGATCAAAAGGGAAGTTAAAAAATAATCCGCGTCTTGTTGTTGTTTTAATTCCTGGACCTCATTTAAGGTCTGCTCTAATTCTTTGGTTCTATCTTTTACTTTTTCTTCCAGTTCATTAGCATATTGTTCTAATCTTTTTCTGGCTGCCTGAATAGATCTAGCCATTCTATTAAAAGATCTTGCGATAAAACCTATCTCATCTTCTACCCTTGGAACCAATCTATATTCTAAATTCCCTGAGTTTACTTCTGTTAATCCTACTACAACCTCCTCCATCGGTTTTACGATTGCATTATGAAAGAAGAATCTAAATCCAAAACTGATCGTAACAATCATTACCAAAAGACAGATCACCATGACCAAAGAAGGAACATGTAGATATTCTCTGAATGATTTATACGTGAACCCAACTTCATAAATTTTTTCACTTTGAGGATGGATCACTAAATATGCTAAATAGAATTCTGGAGTTTTTTCATCCGCCTTATTAAACCTGGCTCCTCTATACATTCTTTCTCCCACTTCTCTTAAAGAAGTTAATGGAAGAATAAAAGAAGACCTGACCTCTAACTCCGATTTTCCCGAAGAAATATCCTTCTCCACTTTTTTGCGAACTTGTTCGAGGACTGACTGTAATCCTATCTCTTCTGAATTCAGAAGTTTAGTCACTGCCACTGGATCATTTTTGGAAGGAAGATTGGAGAATTTATTTTTTATAATATTTAATTTTTTATTTAAGAAACGAAAGAAATCAATAAGCTCTGCATCCGAAACTTTTGATTCTCCTTTTGAGTGGTAAAAACTTTTTATCGCTTCCGAATATGCATAAAACTCTTTCGGAGAATTGGAAAGAATGACTTTAGATCTCTCCCATCTTTCTTTAGCATTTAATGTCCCCAAATTAGTAAGTTTTCGGGTTACATTAAAAAATTTTATCTCTAAACGATCTTCCGAATCAAACCTAGGATCCTTCTCCCCTTTTTCCAAAATGAACTCTTTGGAATCCGGATCAAAGGATAGAAGGTATGCAAAACCTTCCGGCTTCTTTCCTTGAAATGCAGCAAGCTCAGAGGCCTGCACTTTTAACGTATCATAAGAAGTTTCATATCCATTTAATATTGCATAACCCACCAGCTGAAACGCTAATAGAAAAGTAGCCATAGTAACAGCTACAATCTTACTCAAAATGGTAGTCCTTTCCTTAGTAGCATTTGCATAAATGATCAATACAAGAAAAAGACCGGCTACAAGGGCAATATCAGTCGTATGTTGGAATACTTTTCTAGAAACGGAACCGTCTCTACTCATTACATTCAGAATACCAGGAATGATCGTAATCGTAGAATAAGCGATCGCGATATAAATGATCCATCTCCTCTCTTTTCCTCTCTCTACAATTGCTCTCCAAGTGGCAGAAGCCAAAAAAGAAAAGTTATATATCAAAATTATAATAGAGAAAATTTTGTAGAACTTATGAGATTCGAAATCCCAATAATTACTACCTATATTAAAACGATGGTCCGATTGTAAAGTTATCGCAACAAACGTAGCTTCAACAATCGCAAGCCCTGCATATAAGATAGAATAAACAGTTAAACCAAACTTAACGTTTCTTGGATTTGGAAAATAAAAGAAAAATATAAAACACTGTGTAAATCCCATCATAGGAGAAGGGATCGCCAGCCAACGATGTATGATTGTCCATTGATCAAAAGAGATAAATGCGATAATGTATGCTAAATGAAAAATGGTCATCGCCAAAGTGGAAAGACCCAAGTGAAATGCTGCCTTACTTCTATCCTTGATGCTTAAAAAGAAGAAGGTAACGTAGATGGAAAAAAGACAGGCTAATAGAGAACCGAAAAAGTAAAAATTAAAATAGAACTGATCCATATAGGCAGCATAAAAAGAATCTCAAAACCTGTTTCCGTCAAGAAGATTGTTTTCGGATTAGAACCGGTTATAGGAGAAGAAGCAATTAGAACGATTCCATTCGCAAGGTGACTAAGCTCCCAATCTTTCCTGCTCTGAATTTCTAGGAGAAAGACCATGTATTCTTTTGTAAGCTTTCGAAAAAGCAAACGCAGAAGAATAACCCACATTCCTTGCAATCTCTTCCAAGGTAAAATTTTCTTCTGCCATCAAAACTTTTCCCTTATCCATTCTTAATTTTGCCAAATAATCCATAGGAGTACATCCTAGAACATCTCTGAATCGATTTGCAATAGATGCGCGAGAAACACCGACCGATCTGGATAATTTTTCCAAGGTCCAAGGATAAGAAAGTTTTCTATGTAACGCCTCTAACGCTCTTAAGATCTTCTCATCTTTAAAAGCACTTCTCCAACCGGGAGAAGAAGAAGGATGGATCTCCAACCAGTGACGGATTACGTAATAGAGAAGAATATCGGTTAATCTTTGCAATATCAGATCGGAACCGATACCTGAATCCAATTCTTGAGAGATCAATACTTGAGTGGTGTTTAACGGATGATGTGCCAAAACATCGGATGACTTTACTAAAATATAATCAGGAAGTTCCAAGAAGAATGGATGCTGTGCTGTTTCAGGAACCTCGTAACGAACTGAAACAAATGTGGTTAGAGGAAGTTTTTCAGACTTCTTTTGTTTTTCGGACATTTCCATAAACTTGGAAATATGTACGACCTTATCATCAGGAGAATATACGAGATCGTGATCCAGACCTTTTGCTACGAATAGAATATCTCCTTTTTCTAAATGGATCAGTTTTCCCTTGATCCTTGCATAACAGGAACCTTGGGAAAGAATATGGAATCCCCCGCTCTTTTCACAAGGAAAACGAAATCCCCAAGGCTTATACAAAGAAGTCCTGGCGAGAAGATCCGCCTTCCAACCTGCGTTTGTCAATATTTCCGAAAGAATATCCATATTTTAAGAATACACCATAATATCCAAAAGTCGAATCCTTTATACTCTTGGACATGTTTTTTAGATCCTGGGACATAGCCTAATTTCAGGATATCTTGTATCATTCAAAGTTACAGGAGAATAAATCAAATGAAAATTTTCGTTTATGGCGGAGCAGGACAGATCTCCAGTTCCGTAATTTCAAAACTATTGGATTTGGGTCATGAAGTATATGCAGGCACAAGAAATCCAGACTCAGGCAAAAAACCTCCAGGGCTAACATGGGTATTCGCAGACGCGACCCAACCTACAAAAGGATTAGAAGTTTTGGAAAAAGTGGAGAGAGCCTTCTTCATTTCTCCCCCAGGATATACGGACCAATATTCAGTATTAAACCCTTGGTTTGAAAAAGCTAAATCCTCTTCTTTAAAGAAAGTAGTTTTAATGAGTGCGATGGGAGTGGATTTTGCTCCTCCTGAAGCTCCATTTAGAAAATTAGAGATCAGTTTGGAAAACTCAGGAGTTCCTTATACTATCCTAAGACCAAATTGGTTTATGCAAAACTTCCAAACATATTGGCTTTCTGGAATATTAAAAGATAAGAAGATATCTTTCCCAGCGGGAAATGCAAAAACCAGTTTTATTCATACAGATGATATATCCTCTTCTGTGGTTTCCGCTCTCTTGAATGACCAATTCAACGGAAAAGGTATCACGTTAACTGGAAAAGAAGCTCTCACACATGAAGAAGTAGCCGAAAAAATTTCCAAACATACTGGCTTGAAAATCAGTTATGCAGATATCAGCCCAGATACATTTAAGACCGGCCTATTACAAGCGGGTGTGCCAGAAGACTATGCAAGCTTTATGGTATTCATCGCTGGAGCATTGAAAGAAGGTCATTCTTCTCCCATACTAAATACCGTTCGGGAAATTACAGGAAAAGATCCTATCTCTTTTGATGAATATGCTGAGCAAAACAAAAAGGTCTGGTTAAATTAGAACCAACTCTCTTGTTCGACCTTGATCTGATTGTTGGATCGATTAAGGTCGAGCGATTGTTATAGAACCTAAAACCACCTAATTATTAAAAGTCGAAGTAAAAAATAGTACGAAAGACTTAGTGCATATGGCAATTTAGAATAAATTCTGAAACAGAATTGAAATGATTTTCTTTTGTCGATCAAACGCTCGATAAAAATCTAAAATAGAGACCTCATCCGTTGCTATTTATCATGTATTCAGGAATGCTCTTGACAATTAGTTGTTTATGCAAAATCTAACAAGTCCGATATGGAAGCCTCCATTCTTTTCTCCCATCACGCAAGCGGAGTTTTCTCCTTATTCCTTTTAACCTTCGTTTTGAGCGGATTCTTGGTATTCAAGAAAAACAGGACCCTGCCCACATATTATTTAATTATAATGTATCTGGGATATGGGACCATGTTTTTTGGTTACTTCCTGTCCTACTCTATATTCAATCCTTTAGCAGCATATCATAGATACTTAACTGTCTCTGTGATCTTCGGGATCGTGGGATTTATAGGCTTCTGTTATCATTTCCCAAAGAATATTTATCCAAAAGAATCAAAGATAGTCATCCCACTATCCTTAATCATTGCTGTAGCCGCCTGGATCCATTTTGTTATCAAAACAGCTGGAATGGAAAAGATATATCTATTCTCTGCCCACCACTATAGTTTTGATTTCGGAAGAGAAGCAAGTTTTGCGATCCTTCTCTGTTTCATCATTAGTACAGTTATTCTTATCAGAAAGACGATCCATTTCTCTCGTTATACTGGAATATTCCAACAATGGGATACTTCTGCCAGTTCTTTAGCTCTTCCAGCTCGTATACTTGTTAAAACTCTTATTTTTTTACCTCTGAATATAATGAGGATCTTACTTCCCGCAAGAAAGGAAGGGATTGCATTGAGAGCATTTTTACTCACAGTGATCTTAAACATATTGAATGCATATAATAACGTATTAAATAAGTCTGGCGTTCTATCCTATGACACCTACGCGATCACATACTTTATTTTATCGGTAATCACTATATTTTTCATTCAAAGTGCTTACTTAAACCATTCTCCTGAACCTACAAGCTTCATGGGAAAAATTTTGTCCAGCGCTGTGGTTACAGTCGTTTTGGCCTTAGGAGCAATCAGTTATATCACGTTATTCTCCACTGATAAATCTATTGAAAAAGAAGATCTAGTTGAGATGAACTCGGTCAAAACAGAGATCCGAAATGGAGATACGAATTTTCCTCCAAATGTAAGATACGTTTTATCTCGACCTGTTGGTCCAGGTATGTTCGATCATAAATATGAGATCCTTTTTTCCAAAGACGGCTTAAATCAAACCATCTTGAAAGAAGGAGAAAAATATTATAAAAATCAACAACTCAAAGAAAGAGTTGAAAAAAATAGAAAATTACATAAAGGAAAATCTGAATCAGAATTAGAGACAATCACTCTAAAGGAAATGAAAGATACAAATCTTCCTTTAAGCTCTAGACTTTACAGAGTCGCTGGAGATTTTTATATCCATTACGATTTTGAAATAGGACAAATAAGATACGAAGTTGGATTCGCATATCAAGAATTCAGACAGGTGATCCATGATGTTGCTCGTTGGTTGATCCTGATCATTTTTGGAACCACAATTTTCATATTAATTGCTTTCCCTATCCTACTCAGGGTCAGCTTAATCCATCCTCTCAATAATCTTTTATCAGGAGTGGAGAAGGTAAACCATGGAGATCTGAATGTTAATGTTCGGATCAAAACCATGGATGAGATCGGCTTCTTATCTTTATCATTTAACTCGATGGTAGATTCTATTCGAGTTGCCAGGGAACAATTACAAGAGCACGCAGATCATCTGGAAGAAAAGGTAGAAGAACGTACAAAAGAAGTACAAGAAAAAATGGAAGAAGTCCAAAGGCTGAAAATCCAACAGGACGGGGACTACTTCCTAACTTCTCTACTTGCAAAACCTCTATTCTATAACGCTAATAAATCTCCTAAAGTAAATACTAGCTTTCTTATCAGACAAAAGAAATATTTCGAATTTCGAAATAAGCAGGGCGAACTCGGAGGAGATATATGCTTAACGGGAAATTTAAGATTAGGAACTCCTGATAATTATAAAAAATTCACCATGGCTATGAATGGCGACGCCATGGGAAAATCGATGCAAGGAGCAGGAGGCTCCTTGGTCATGGGAGTTGTGATGAACTCAATCATGGCAAGATCCGCTGCAAACAAAAGAGTACTCGCAAAAACGCCGGAAGAATGGCTGGCCGAAACCTATACGGAAATTCATTCGGTATTCAAAAGTTTTGATGGAACCATGGTAATTTCTGCTACAGTAGCCTTGATCGACGATGAGACTGGAGAAATGTTCTATTGGAATGCAGAACATCCATTCTCAGTATTATACAGAGATGGGAAGGCTTCCTTTATCGAAAATACATTAGAACTTCGTAAATTAGGATTGGATTCAGAGTTCGAATTCAAGGTGAAAAAATTCCAACTTCACCCCGGAGATCTGATCATACTGGCTTCAGACGGAAGGGACGATCTTTTATTATCTGTACATAATGAAAAAAGGATCATCAACGAAGACGAAAATGTATTCTTAGATGTTGTGGAAAGATCTCACGGAGATATCAAATCCATCGAAAAAAATATCCGAAGCATAGGAGAAGTCATTGATGACCTTTCTATCCTAAGAATAGGCTTCCAAGAAGTAAACGCACCTGCGATTGATCAAATAGAAGATCGAAACGACTTTGCAGACAAAGTAGTTTTACAGAGTCTTTATAAAGAAGGAAAAGAATTATATCGTAACGGAGAAGCCCAAAAAGCGATCTCCATTCTTCTGGATGCATACGCAACGGATAATAATAACCAAAAACTGAACAAACTACTTGGTCTGATCAGTTTTAAAGAAAAGGATTATCCATTAGCAGTTAAGGTCCTAAGCAAATATCTGACCCAGGACCCAGATACTGCAGAACTTTGGTATTATCTATCCATCGCAGAAAAACGTATAGGTAACTTGGCGCAATCTTTAGAAGCAGCTATGATGGTAAATCAAATGCAACCTATGAATGTGCAAAACTTAGTCCATCTCTCAGATCTAAATCGACTCTTAGGGAATAGAGAAGAAGCAATTGGTTTCACAAAATCTGCAGAAGAGATAGATCCGGATAATAAGAATATACGAAAACTAAAAAAACTTTTAGAGATGGAATCTTAAGCTTTGTCTCTTTCAATTCTAAAGGAGATATAAGCTGAAACCTTGCTTTGCCTTGAAAATTGCCTTTGATTTAAAATTTGTAAACAAAGTGTAATTTAGGTAGCACAAATTACATTAAATATCTCTTACCCAAATTATCTCTTTTCTCCGTGTCCGCTCCACTGGAGATCAGAAGTTCCGAAATTTCGGCTAACCCATCATAACTATAAGAAATATGTAATGGAGTAACACCCTTGGGATCTGCAACATTTGGATCAGCTCCATGTTCCAATAGGATCTGGACAGGTTTAACCTTTCCATTTTCTACTGCCTTATGAATAGGAAAGATCCCGTTTCTATCCGGAAGGTTCGGATCCAAACCTGCATTCAACAAAGTTTCCAAATAAAACGGATCTTGGATCTCAGAAGCACAGAAACCTAAAAGGCCTTTAGTACATTCTTTCAGCTCTCCTTTATTTGGAATTAGATCCAAAATCTTTCTGAAACCTTGTTTGTCTCCGTTTTGGATCTTAGAAAATAATTCTCTTCCTCTTTGTAGAGTCTTTCGATCCTGAACCCAATTTTTAATCCAATCTAGCATGTTATTTCCCGTTCTATATTAGAAAATAGACTGTTTGGATCCGGATTTTGATCTTACCTTTACGGAGAATCCAAAAAATCTTGGACTAAAGCAGAGGTTAATTCAGGATATCGATCCTTTCCTTGAGACATGATCGCTTCTCCTAAATAATCACCATGCCCTCCAGGCAAAATCAAAAGTCTCGCTTTAGGGATCATTCGGACCATTTCAACCGCATGCTCCAGTTTCGGAACATCTCTATCTCCGAGTAAGATCAAAGTTGGAATTCCAACAGTTCTAATGTCTTTATCGCTAAGATCTTTGAAGTTTCGCATTCTCGCAGCATCTTTCTCATACATTGTATGTAATTTTTTAGGATCTGGATTTACTTTTAAAAAAGCATCCTTAAGCGCTTGGGGCATATTTTCAAAAGTAGCATTCTTCATAAAATTCCAAAACATTGGATAAGCGCCTTCTCTCTTAGTAATAGAAGAAGCAAATACAAGTTTACGCACAAGTTTCGGATATCTGATCGCAATATTCAGAGCAACGCTTGCACCGTTACTAAAACCAAAAATATCTGCCTGCTCTATATTTAAAAATTTTAGAAGAGCAACCACATCTTCGGCAGAGGTTTCGAAACTAACTGGAGCATTTCTATCTGTAGTCCTTCCATGTCCTTGTTCATCCAGTGCAATCACTTTGCGATTTTGGGCGAGAAGAGGAAGAATCCGACTATAAGTTACTTCTATCGTTGAGCCTCCCCCGTTCAGTAAAACAAGAGGAATTCCATCCTTATTGCCATGGATCTCATAATACATCTGAATATCTTTGATAGGAGCGAGACCTTTTTCGATAGGCTCAGATGTAATAGTAGGAGGTGTTTCGCGAAGTTGGAAAGGCTGCCTTATAGAGCATGTAGCAACAGTAAATAGTATAAAAATAGAATATATTAAATTAGAAATATTCATCTTAGTTCTCCTTATTTCACTTTTTCGAGATAATCTGTTAATCTTATTAAATGTGCCAGAGTGCCTTCTTTTCTGGAAGCAACTCCTTCTCTTCCGATCGTTTGGTCTAAAAATGCGACCTGTTCTGTGAATGTTAATTTTGTGGAAGAAGAATCTACTTTTTCGATTTCAATAGAAGCTATTGATACTGAGTGAATTTTTCCACTTAAGATCATATCGTAAACAAAAACGATCCTTCGGTTTTCGATTAGATCTGAAAATCTAGCTTTGTATAAGGTTTCCTTTCCATTCGGAAAACGACCGTGTAATATTTCTTCTCCACCAATTCGGAAATCTAATTTTCTTTGCACAACCGACCAGTCACCGGGGCCGATAAACCAATTTGCTTTTGCTTCTACATTACTCCATGCGGAATATACAGATTCCGGATCGGATTGATACACTCTTTCTATACTAAAAATTTCGTGAGCGATTTTCAGATTTTCCATAGTTACTTCTTCCCTTTCTCCGTTTTTTCTAAAAATTCTCCCAGTCGGTCCAAATTCCTTTCCCAGAATTTTCTACGCTGATTCAGCCAGTTTTCGATCAGTTCAAATGAATTCGTCTCTACCCTGCAAGAGCGTACTCGACCTATCTTCTGAGTCTTAATTAAACCGCTCTCTTCCAAAATTTGCACGTGTTGGACGACTGCAGCCATACTCATATCCAAAGGACTGGCAAGCTCACTTACAGAAGCTGATTTTTTGCTAAGCCTTTCTACGATATCCCTACGAGTCGGATCAGACAAAGCGTAGAAGATTCTGTCCAAAGAAGAATTGTTAAGCATTTACTTAAGTATTGGATCTTGAGAAAAATAGTCAAGTGTTTACTTAAGTATTTTTCAGGATTCTCTACAATGCAAGATGCAAAAAGTCTAAATATATTCCTTTTGTTCCGTGCAACACGTAATTCCAACCTGGGTAAAATAAGAGTCTATTATATATGAAAAAGATATTATTTACTCAGCGAGCGAACACTCCGCATTGGGTAGGCGACGGCTTTCCAGCAAGATCCATTTTCAGCTACAACGACATAGCCAAGGATATTTCTCCATTTTTACTTATGGATTATTTAGGCCCCGCCGAATTTCCTCCATCAAGATCAAGCCATCGTCTCGGTGTTGGCGAACATCCTCACAGAGGCTTTGAGACGGTTACAATTATCTATTCGGGAGAAGTAGAGCATAAAGATTCTTCCGGTGGCGGCGGTGTCATTAAAGCTGGTGATGTCCAATGGATGACCGCAGGTTCGGGACTAGTCCATGAAGAGTTTCATGGAAAGGAAATTTCCGAAAAAGGTGGAGAATTACACGGCATTCAACTTTGGGTCAACTTACCTAAAGAGTATAAGATGACCAAACCCAAATACCAAGCCATCGAAAAGAAAAATATTCCAGTGATTCAACTCCCAAATGGAGCTGGAAATGTAAGAGTAATCGCCGGTGATTTTAATGGAACAAAAGGTCCCGCATCGACTTTTACTCCTATCAATCTCTGGGACATTAATCTTAAGGCGGGCCAACCGGTTGAGTTCAAGGTTCCTACCGATCAAACAGCTGTTGTCTTCCTTGCTCATGGATCCGTCACAATCAACGAGGTTCAGTTAATTGAAGATGCAGAAATTGCAGTTTTAGAAAAAGAGAATGATACTTTTACTCTTAAAGCTAACCAAGATGCAAAGCTTATGTTTTTGGGAGGCACAACTATCAATGAACCAATTTCTGGATACGGACCATTTGTAATGAATACGTCATCTGAAATCGCTGAAGCCTTAAAAGATTTTGAAAGAGGAAAAATGGGAGCACTAGAAAAACTCGAGGGTTCAGAATAAGATCAGTCGTTTGAAATAGAGATCAGGCTCGCCTTATTTCGAAAAGATTCCGTATAACTACTGCCAAACCCCGACAATTAGGTATTAGTACCAATAGATATTCCCAAAGAAACTAGATACTATTACTTAATACCTAATCTTTCGGGACTTTCCATGAATCTTTTTAAACAAATTCGAAAAACCATATATGCTGTTTTCTTTATATTCTTTTTACCCGTTTGCTCGAACGGAGGCGGAGGAAGTAGCTCTCTCGGTCTATTAACTTTATTAGGAGGCTCCGCTACAGAACTCCCTTCCGAATGGATCTGGGTAAGTGGTAGAGCTTTCGATACTTTAGGAGGAGGTTACGGCTTAGGCGTATACGGAACAAAAGGTGTCACAGATCCTGCAAATTTTCCTGGAGGACGCCAAGACGCAATGCAATGGATAGATTCCTCAAACCAATTATGGTTATTCGGCGGCACGGGAAGGGATCCGGGAACAGGTTTCGGAAGATTAAACGATCTTTGGAAATTCGACGGGACCAATTGGACTTGGGTGAAAGGAGCAAATACTGTAAACTCGAACGGATCTTATGGAACAAAAGGTGTGGCTGATCCTGGGAACGATCCTGGAGCAAGAATGGGAGGCACTACTTGGGTAGACTCTTCTGGAAATCTCTGGCTTTTCGGAGGTTGCGGTAATATAAATAGTTGGGATTGTTTCAGCGATCTTTGGAAATTCGACGGAACAAATTGGACTTGGGTGGCGGGACCAAATACGAAAAATACAAACGGAGTCTACGGCACAAAAGGTTTAGCAAACTCCGCTAATTTTCCTGGAGGAAGACAAGGAGCAACGGGATGGATAGATTCTTCCGGTACTGTATGGATATTCGGAGCAAATGCCGGCTTGGAAGAATCTTTCGGCACTCCTTCAACCCTAAACGATCTTTGGAAATTTGATGGGACTAATTGGACCTGGGTAGGAGGACCAAAAACAATAGGAGGACCTGGAGATGGCGATCGTGGTGTAAAAGGTGTTGGTGTCGCAAGTAATATTCCATCATCTCGAGGAAAGGCCATATCATGGGTCGATTCATCGGACAACCTTTGGTTATTCGGAGGATCTAGTTTTGATGGCGATTGGAATGATATATGGAAGTTTGACGGCGCAAATTGGGTATGGGTAAGCGGTTCCAGCACGGCAAATGAGATTGGAGTTTATGGTAAGAAGAATATTTCAAGTTCCAATAATATAATAGGATCGAGAAGCAGTGCCATTGGAGGAAAACTTCCAAACGGAAAAATTTGGATCTTTGGTGGATTCGGAGTAGATTCAACAGGCAATGGAGGTCAACTAAACGATCTCTGGATCTTTGATGGGAAAAAATGGACCTGGAAAGGCGGAACAGATCTTGTCACACAAGCAGGCAACTTCGGACCAAAAGGAAAAGCAGGGACCAATTACTATCCGGGCGGTCGCTTTGGACAAAGTGGATGGACAGACTCCAAAGGAAATATCTGGATCTTTGGCGGACAAGGTATTGACTCAAACGGAAATAATGAATTCCAGAACGATCTTTGGAAAGTCCGTCCTTAATTAAATTAAAGAATATTCTAAAATTCTAAAGTAGCAGCTAAAAAATAAAAAAGCCAGAGGATTAACTCTGGCCTTTTCATAAACTTCAACATAGAATATAACTGCGAATATCTCACACT
>NZ_NPDR01000016.1 GCF_002811765.1 Leptospira saintgironsiae
CGTAATGTTTAGCTCCTATTGGGGAATTTGAAGGGTCGTTTGTACTTACGTTGTGCGGATTAGTATCTACGAATATGGACCTTTTTAGTAGGTTTTGGGAGGGGGTGTGTGAATTACAGGAATTTTGCATTTTATAGATACCAGATTTTACGCAGAATACATTTTAACTTTTGATCGGTAAAGAATAAAGATATAGAGCTATGTCGGACTAAATGATTTAAGATTTATTAATATACGCTGATTTTTCGTTGCCTGCTCGCGGCCTGTTCTTCAATTTTGGAAAGATATGCTTGTTATTTGCTTAGTATCGATATATTAGCTTCAATTGCCAATTTGCTTGAAATTATCGGTTTCTGACTTTGATGAAAGTCCTAAAACTATACGTTATGCTTTCGGGTCTATTTTGAAATAATCCCAATATAATAATAGGTCTGCTGAATTTCTCTATAATGTTAGAATTTCTGATCAAAGCTGATCGATTTGCTTTATGTTTAAATAATATACGCTATTTTTTCTTGCCGTCTCGCAGCCGTTATTTCAATTTTGGGTGGCTATGCTTGTTATTTGCTTAGTGTCTATATTTTGACTTTAATTGCCAATTTGCGCAGAATTTTCGGTATATAGCTTTAATGAAAGTCCTAAAACTATACGTTATGCTTTCGAATCTATTTGCGAAAAGCCAATACATTGCTATTTTATCACTTTTATTAGCGCTATAAGAATTTCTAATTAAAGATTATTGATCCGCTTTGCGTAACAATAATAGACTCCTATTTTTCGAGCCCGTCAATTAACCCGTCATTTCAATTTTGGTAATTTGCATAAGCGAATGATTAGTATGATTTATTTTACCTTGAATTGGCGATTTGATCAATAATATTGAGTACCGACTTTTACGAAAGTCCTAAAACATTGAGATATGCGTCTTTCTTATTGTTGAAATGAGGTTAGAGGATTTGCTTATTATGACTATGGAAGAATTAAATTACAATTATGAACTAATTGAAAAAGAGTTTTGGGAGCAGATGATTGAACCTATTTTGAATCCTATCAAGAAAAAGGTGAAGGAAAGCATATATAAGCAAGACGGAAGGCCAAAGTCGGATGACCGTATGATATTCTCTGCTTTAATTTATAGAGCAATTTTTAAGATCTCATGGAAGAAGATACCGGAGTCCTTTGGAAGTCGTTCTGTAATTCATTCTCGGTTTAAAGTTTGGTCTGAATCGGGGAGGCTATTAAAAGTAAAGAAAGCGGTCTGTGGATTCTATGAAATTGATGGTATAAAATTAGATTGGACTTATCTTGAAGGGAAGCGAGTTAAAACCAGTGTTGATAATGATCCTAAAGGTAAGTCCAAAAAGAAATTATAAGACTTACTTTTTGCGAGACTTCTCTTCTGAGGCAATAGATACGTTTAATAATTCTTTCGGATGCACGCCGAGGGCGGTAGCGATTAGGAAAATGCTTTCGAGATTTGGAGCGTTTACACCCGATTCTATTTTTTGATAAGTCCTAACTCCCATTGCTAACCCTGAGATTGCTTCTTGCGTTAATTTCTTTTCAATTCTCAATTCCTTTATTCTTTTTGAAACCTTTTTCTTGAAAGCGGAATAATCCATTGCTGATTATTCTATTCGATTGCCGTCCTTATGACCACGGATAGAAGAACGCGTATAAAAATACGTGTTGCCAGATCTGTGAAGTCAGCTACTTTTTGACAAAAGCGGAGTGTCGGGAGAGTAGAATGCTCAATAAGCTAATATTTTTTTCTACAGTATGGTTTATACTTTCGTGCAGTACTTTACCAGTTCGTGTCTACGGAGCAATTTCCAAACAAACGGGTTCGGTCGAGGCTTGTGCCAATTACTTAGCTGGAAATTCTAATTCTATAAAGGAAGCTTTGAACGAGTTGTCTGAGGATGACAGATTGCTTATAGAAAAGCAAAACACACCTATTACAATCCAAATCCCAGTGCTAAGCTTTAACCCATACGTGGGAAGGGCTGAATTATATTATTCGAATGGGGATATAGCACATTATATACAAACTGTAGAAAAACAACTTTCTCCCAAAGAGATTATTGAGTGGAAGTGTGCAGAAAGAATTCGTATGGAAATCGACGATAAAATTGGAAACGCCGAAATAATGTACATGCTCAATCCTATGAATTCGATAGCGATTTTAAAGGAAGTGCACGAAGCGACTAGTTATTATTCAAATTTAAGTAAATCCATTATTGGTAAATCAGATCTTCTTAAAAGTTATTTATATCTTCCAGTGATCGGTTGGATGAGCCAATCTAGAGGTAATTACTATTATGCCTGTGAACTCTTAGCAGTAGCGGGTTCTATTGCTCTTGAAGCAAGTTTAAAAGGTAATGATCCAAATCTCAAAAAAGCCTTCCTTAGCAGTTCCGCAATGGCAGCGGGACTGGAAAGAGCTTCTTATTGTTCAGGTAAAAGATAGCTTCTTTTGAATTATGAAAACTAAGGCATGAAACATGAGGTGCTCAAAAGTTGTAAATGTTAGATTTTTGTTAATTACAATTCTTAATTTCACCTTTTGTACTTTTGATTCATCATTTACTCAATATGGACCTGGAAAGCCATCAATTCATGATCTAAGAATTAGTTCTAATTGTCCGTTCAACCTTCCCGTTTCATTGTATCCAACTACCAGTAAATTTTCGCAAATTATTGAGAGAGAAGGTTATACATCCGGTTACAGCAATTTTTACAAAACATCCCTCTGGGTTTGTGAAGAGATAACTAAGGAAGAATTAATGGGAGATGCTAAAAGAAAAGATAGATTTCTATCTGAGCCTAATGTTCTACCAGGTAATAGAGCTGAGTTGTCGGATTATAAAAGCTCCGGATATGATCGTGGTCATTTGGCGGCAGCAGATAATTATAAGAATGATCAAAGATTGAATGATGAAACGTTTTTCTTATCGAATATTTCACCGCAAATTCATATTTTCAATGCTGGCATTTGGAAGAGATTGGAACAGCAAATTCGTGATTGGGTTAAGTTGCACGGAAAAATTTACGTAATCACAGGGCCTCTTTATTTAGAAAGAGGCCAAGAAGCTTTAGGATCTTTATCAAGGTTAAAATTTATTGGGAAGAATAAGGTCGCGGTTCCTTCTCACTTCTATAAAATTTTAGTGAAAGACGAAAAGGATATTTCTGTTTTAGCGTTTGTCATTCGTCACGAAGCATCTTCTTCGAAAGTGCAATTATATACATTTCTAACTTCTGTGGATTGGATAGAAGAGCATTCTGAAATTAATTTTCTTCCAGCATTACCTGTCACTGAGGAATATTTAGAAAGCAGGGTTGGCGAGTTTTGGTAAAAGATTTCGCTCTTCAATCATTTAAGATTTGGTATTGAAGATTGATCGAGTAACGATTTGAACCGACATTCGTTCAAATAGTTCCCTGAGTAATAAATTTAAATTTCATTTCCAGATTTGTAGCAATCGTTTCAATTTAAAAATATTTCCTAATTCTTTATTTCTTTTTGACATATTTGTCTCGGAAGTTCGCATTAGATTCAGTAGTGGATCGCGTAACGCATTCTTTTTTGAGCGTTATTTATTCTTGATTCATGTCCCCATAGGGATGTATAGGTATGCGACAAAATAAAAAAGTTCCAATCGCCATAATCGTTTTAATAGCCTCTTTCTTTTTCATTGCCTGGAATCCATTACGCCCCATTTTGAATTACTTTGCTTCCGTGTTTTCCGGTGGAGAAACTAGTATTCCACTTCCTTTACCGAATATCCAAATTGGGATAACAGGAAAGCCAAGTTTATCTTTGGGCGTCCAAGTCCCTCCAGGAGCTGGAGATTTAGTACCCTCGATTACAATCGATTATACAGCGAGTGGAACTCAGTCTATTTTGGGAAGTGGCTGGAATTTAGGAGGATTTCCGAGAATTTTAAAAAATCCTAATTTAGGAATCCACTTTGGGGCAACCGACGGTTATAGCTCAAGTCTTTTGGGAGAATTGATTGAGACAAGCGCGAGCGGTGTGTACCGATCCAAGATGGAATCTTTCTATAAGATTAAATTAGATGGAAACGTTTGGGTTTTCCAAGATAAATCTGGAATTACTTACGAATATGGTAGAAATGATGCTAACGGTTCCGGATCAATCATCTTAAGTAATGGGGTTGCTATTACTTCCTATTTAGATAAGGTCAGAGATTCCTTTGGAAATGGCTATGATATCATTTACAGTTCAGACACTGCTATTTCTGACGAACCTCTTCCTCAAGAAATCAAATATGCCAGAGGAAACGGTAGGATCGTTTTTTCCTATAAAGACCGCTCTAGTGGTTTCCGGGAACAGATCTTCTATCTTACGAAAGCTGCCTTTAGAAAGAAACTTCTAGATAAAATAGAAGTGTATGCTAAAGATTCGAACGGTTCGGAACAGCTAATTGAAACATACGATTTAAACTATGATACTACAGATCGAGGGCCTATCTTATCTTCCTTCGAAAGGGAGAATTATAAACCAATCAATTTCTCTTATACAGAAAGAACGACTCAGGTCAATCTATTCAATTCGAACGGAAAGAATTATGATGTTTCTTTTCAAGCTATGAATCCAAATGTTCAATCCAGCTGCGCTGCTACGCAGTCAGCCTGTTTGTGCACTGCAGTCCCTGGTTGTTTGGCACAGACATTGGGGTATGCTAAGCTTTTATGTGCACAAGGAATTGCTTCTTATCAAAACGTTTGCACTTATGGGGTAACTTCAACATTCGTTGCTCCAGCAGATACGGACGGGGACGGTTCTCCGGAATTGGTAAAAATTACAGGAAGCATGACGAATCAAAAGTTCTCGGTTTCCAAGTTATCTGAATGGGAAGCTACTACTAGTAATCCAATTTCTACAAACACTGCCACTGTTGGGGAACATATTGGAATTACAAGTATAGGGAAAATACTCCCAGGTGATTTTAATGGAGACGGAAAGAGCGATTTTCTCATTTTAAAGAATAACGGAGAAGCCCTAAAAGTTTATTATGGGCCTAATTTCAGTTCTGCATCATATTCAAATATAACCGCTCAAAATTTAAGTTCTGGATCCTCAATTTCCAAACATTTCGTTCTTGATGTAAATGGAGACGGCAAAACAGATTTTATCCAAGCCGACAATAATAACAACCTACTTGTATATACTTCTACTGGCTCTGGGTTTCAAAAAATCCAAACATTAACCATTTCTCCTTATGGAACTTCGTTCCAACAGTTTGTGGATTTGGACCGAAATGGAGTCCCCGATTTTGTAAGGATCAACGATTCCACTTCCCAGGAGCTTATTGTAACCTTTTTGGATTTCCAAAATGGGTTACTTAAAATAATAGAAACGAATAAAATTTCAAGAACCGATTTCGGTAACAAGGGTGACCAGTTCTTTTCAGACTTAAACGGAGACGGATATCTGGACTTTGCATTTTTTTCTATGCCAGGTAACCAAGGAAGTATCTCTTATTATCCATTTACGGGGAGAACTTTTTTAACAAATGGAGCAAGTCCTCTTCAAACTATCAACGTTAATGGAGCGTTTGCCAATAAAGAGTCTGGTTCAAGTTCCAATACGGTTTATGTAGAGGCTGATCTTTCTGGAGATGGAGTGAAAGACAGAATATCTTATGATAATACCGACCTTTCCAACTCATTTTTTAATGTAGAAATTTATGACTCGATGAATTCCAAATACCTAACTGCTTTCAAGGTATATTGGAACCAAGATGTTTCTAAAGATTTGAATGGAGATGGCGCTTTAGATACTCTTAGAGCTAATGTAACGAGCATAGATCAGACTGATTCGAATGGCGTAGTAACAACTGTTACTACCTATAAGTTTATCGTCACGATTGCTAACGCAAGTTCCTATGATGTAGCCATAGATTTAGATTCCTATATACCTTCCACTTCCAGTAGTGGGGATTCGAGTTCTATTTCTTATTTTAATTGGAGGAATCGAAAAGACTTCATAGACCTAAATGGAGATAATAAAGCTGACTTCTTGAGATATGATGCTGCGAACGGTGTTTTGGCGGTTTCTTATGCGAAATCGGATTCGAATGGGTATGTTACTTATTCGGAAAATGGAGACGATAGCTGGACTACGGGCGGATACTTCCTATCGCTCGATACAAACTCAGATGGTAAGCCGGAGATTTTAGGATTAAAGGGGAATAAAGTAAATCTTCAGACTTCCGTTTCGAGTAGCGCTCCTGGAATATCGAGCATCGCTTACAGAAGTTTTCCTTATGAATCCAGTTTAGAATTGCATTATATTCGATTCAATCAAGCACTTCCAAGCGGGCTTCTTTCGAACGTTGAAAATGGATCGTATTCCTCTCAGGGTAATGTAAAATTAAATTTAGAATATCAACTTTCGAAAAATCATCCGGGAGCAATTCAGCCGAGTTTGTATAATTCTTCTTTTCCTCAATTTATTCCATTTGGGGGAGCCGATTATCTAACTACGAAGTTAACTCAAAAAACCGGGGATACTATTTTAAGTTCGGGAACTTATTCATATTCGTTTGCCAGATTTTACTTAGGAGGTTTTCGAAACTCTACCTACATCGGTTTCCAGAAAATGACTCAGACCGATTCGATTTTGAATCAAACGATAGAGATAGAATACAATCCAAGTTTTATTGAGATGTCCGGAAGACCTACATATCAAAAGATTAAAAAGAATGGAATTTTACTTTCTGAATCTACATGGAGTTATAATAAATCTTCTTCAATCTTTGGGGGAGTTTTAGTATTACCTGGAGATACTTCTGAGATAAAATACCAAGCAGGGAACATTTTCTCTTCTTCATTAATTTCGAAAACCTACGATTCTTACGGAAATATTTTAAACAAAGTAACATCCATAAATGGAACGATATTGTCAGAAAAGACAACGTATCTAAATGACTGGAGCCAAAGCATTTTAGGAAAACCGACTGAAATTCAGCTGTTTAAGGATGGAGAATTACTATCTGATAAGAAGTTTAATTATTCCGGTCGATTAGTATCTGAAGTTCGAGAATTGGTTTCCGATGGAGTTTGGAAAAGCCAATATATTCAGGCTTACGATGAATATGGAAATCCAACTTCGGTTCTTGATTCTAATGGGAATACAAATTTAATAGAATATGATTCTATAGTATTTAAGTATCCAATTAAGATTACCAATTCCCTTGGCCATATTTCTTTAAAAGAATATAATTTAACCACTGGATTGGAAGTTTCTAACACTAATCCTAATGGATCTGTATCGAAAACCGAATATGATATTTTTGGTAGAGCAACCTTAAGCTATCTTCCGGGAGAATCGGAGTGGTCTGAGAAGGTAGGGTATGAAAATACAGGGGACTTAGAGAATAAGCTAGTAAGAAAGACTTTTCGCAGAAGTAACGGCCAAAGTTGGCAGGAAGAATCTAACAATATAATTACTGGAATCACTAAAAAACGAAGCAGTTTAGTGAACGGATATGTGCTTGTGGAAGAAACATACAGTAATCCTCAAGGGCAAACTGTAAAGAAAGTGGATTCTTATTTAGAAGGATCAAACCCGTTTTCTTGGACGAGTTTTACTTATGATGCTGAAGGAAATATGATCCTTTCTGAAAGGAATGATGGATCTTCTACTTCAGTTTCTGTAGCAGGGTTGACTACCACAGTGAAAGAGTCGAATGGCGGTAATGTTATTCGAGAAAATATTGAAGTAAAAAATTCCTTAGGGCAAACTGTATCTTCTATACAACAAGGAAAAACCACTCAATATAAGTATGCATCGAATGGTCAAATTTCTCAAATCATAGATCCAGAAAATGGGATTACTTACATCCAGAGTGATTTTGCTGGGAGAAAAATAAAAGTCATTAGCCCGGATTCGGGGATAACCCAATACATATACGATTCCAATTCAGGAAATCTTCAAGAACGAAGGTTAGCGAGTGGTTCTAAAATCCAATATTCCTATGATGTATTAGGCAGAGTTACGCAAATAACAGGAATTGGTCCTCAAGGAGAAACGGTAGATCAAGTTTATGAATATGATAGTCCGTCTGCAGCGAATGGAATTGGTCGTTTAACTAAAGTAACCGATCCTTTAGGAACTACTGAATTTGAATATAATGCCTGGGGTAACCAAACACTTCTTAAGAAACATCTTTCAGAAGAAGACTTAACCTTTATAATTCAAAAGAAATATAATCTTCAAGGCCAAGTCGAAGAATTTACTTATCCGGAAGGAAGTATTGTCAAAAATCTCTATTCTGAAGCCGGTTACCTTTCTGCTGTGACTTTGACTCCGGGAGATGGTAGCGGTTCCGATTTTCCAGTAGTTCAATACGCCGGACCTACGGTAGAAGATGGGCTTTTGAAGATTCAGAGAATTTTGGGAAATGGAGTTAGTACAAATATTTATTATAATCCAGTGAAGAAAAATCTGGTTCGTATCCAAACAAGTAAAGACTCAGATTCTTACCAAGATTTGAATTACAGTTATAATGATTATGGAAACTATTCATCAATAACCGATAATAAAAATCCAGTTCGGTCTCAAAGTTTCTCCTATGATTCAATCGGTCGTCTTATTTCTGCTACCGGAGTTTATGGAACAGAAATATACCAATATTCTGATTCAGGTAGGCTTCTTAAAAAAGGGAATTTGACTTATTCCTATTCGAATAGTTTGCATAAAAATGCAGCTACGGATGTTAGTGGAAATGGTCTTTCTTATCATTACGTTTATGATAGCGCAGGAAATGTAGTTAATAAAAACGATGAATCGTTTTCTTACAATCCTTTCCAAAAATTGAAACAAGTGGATACTGCTAACGGGGAGACGGTCAAGTTTGATTACGATTTTACCGGAACACGTATTCGAAAAACCAGAAGTAGTGATGGAACTAAGACGATTACATTGGGTGGGATTTATGAAATCGTTTTAACTCCAGGAAAGTCTCCGCAGCATACTCTATATTTCAAAGGAAATTCCGGAGATTTAGTCGGTCAGTGGTCAAGACAGAACCCAGATCTAATTTCTTACGGAAATCAAGAACTCGTAGCTTCTTCGGGGCTCGGATCTCCTTGGAATACGTATCTATGGCAATCGAAGGATATTGTTATTCGAGGAATTAAGTATCTGCTTTTCGTTCCTGGGGCAAATATCGCATTTTTATATATTACAGTATTTTTAGGTGTCGCGTTCGCGTTACTTTCATTTGGCGACGGACTTTGGAAATTAACGATCAAGTTTATTACACCTATTTTGATAATCTCCTTTTCTAACTGTTCCATCGCTTTACCAGGAAGCAACGGTAATGCCCCCTGGACAATGGCACCTTACATAGATCCTGGAGCAACAGGGATTGGAAGCCCTTACGAACCTGGCTCTGGGGCAGGAATACCAATAACTGGATTTCTATTTCTACATCCGGATCATTTAGGATCTATCGTTATGGCAACTGATGGATCGGGAAATCGAGTCACAGGCGGAGTCCAATCCGGAGCATCTCACGTTTCATATAAACCTTACGGAGAAATTCAAAGAGATGATTCTTTCGGTCCTGATGTATTTAGATATAAGTATACATCCCAAGAAGAAGACCGAGAGACTGGATTATATTATTATAAAGCGAGATATTACGATCCGATACTCGGTAGATTTTTACAAGCGGACTCTGTAATCGATGGAAGTCGTCCAACAGGAATGGATCTTTATGCCTATGCAGAGGGAAATCCGATAAGTTACACAGATCCAAGTGGTCACAGTATTCTCAGTTCTTGGCTAAGTAGTAATGGTTTAGGCTTTTTAAATTTCAGTTTAACACTTAGCAGCGCAATGTTGATCTTGAATCCAGTGGGAGCCATAGGCACAGCTCTTGGCGGAGTAATAGCTGGGGGCGCTGCAGGATCGGCCGCTGCTATGATAGCTGGATCTACGCTCTTGGGCGCAGCTGCATTAGGAGCGGGCGGAGCGGCAATGGGTTCGGTCGTTGGAGGAAGCACTGCTCTTGGGTTAGGTTTAGCCTCTGGAATAATTGGCGGGTCATCTGCACTATTCGGATCTTCCGCACTTGTAGTAGCCGGAGTGGGTGCCGCAGTAGTAGTTGGTTCCACAGCGCTTCTTGCAAGTTCTGCAGCGGCCATTGTCGGGGCGGCTGGCTTGGTTATAGGAGGGGTTGCTTTGATTCAAGCCACTGTTCTTGCCGCCGCAGCTGCTGTTATAGGAGTCAGTGTAGTACTAATGGCAGCTGCATTGGCTATGACCGTTGCAGGCGCGGCAATCATCGCGGGACTTTTTGCTTTAGGTGTTGCATCGATGTTGGTTTTCTCTGCACTAGCAATGGCAGTAGGTGTAGCATTACTTGCTTCGGCTGCAGTTCCAATACTTCTCTATACTGGATTAGGAGTTGGAATCCTTGCAGCAGGATCTGTATTGTCTCCATTTACTTTTCAAGCTTATATTGTGGGGGGTTATTCTAAATCGAGTTTGAATCATTTACGCTGGAATGAGAAGAATGCGAGAATTGCTGGTTGTTACGCAGCTGCAGTCTCTTTCGCTGTCACTGCCGGATCGATTGCCTTTTTTGGGATGCCGGGATTGGGTGTGATGCCAGGAAACGTTCCTGTATTTGGTAGTTTTAATTATATAAGTAGTGTCCCATTGTTTGAAACGAGTATTACATTAAGTAAAATATTACAATTCTACTCTGGAGGTTCCGCAGGTTATAATTTATCGCAAGGTAATTATTTAGAATCATTTATAAATACAATTGATATTTTTAGTCCAATTCCAGTTGGATTGATTGTAAAAGGTGCCGAAGCAACTGGAAATACATGCGGAGGGAGTTTGTGAATCGGTTGTTGATATTTATTTTTTCTATTTCGTTTATTATGAACTGTAGAGGTAATATTTTGTATTGGCAACACATGCCAAATCCAGTTTTCGATTCGAAAAATAACTTTATTAAAATCTATTTGCCAAAGGAATTTTCTGATGAAACTCAAAGGCTTTCCTATAAGGAATATATGATAGCTGTATTGAGAGAAGAAAAGGGGACCGTCTTTGAAAGAAGCGTTTTAATAAATCCAGATAGAGGATTGAATTTTTTCAAGCTTTGGAACAATCACGAACAATTCAGATTCCCTGCAGGATGTGAATTAGTTTTTCCTATATATGGCGGGGAAAATAAATACGAGGTTCGTCTCGGGAAATATTTGTATGGGTATACTACCAAAATATTTGAAGATATCAACCTTTCCGAAAACAAATCTCTGAGAATTACTCTTCATTATAAAGGATTTCCATATCCTGAACCAAAAAATTGGGACGAGCGACAGGCCAATGCAGGGCATACCTTGATTACTTTAACAGCTAGTATAGAAAGTAGCTTTTTAGAAAGTAATTATGAAAAATGTAAATTTTAATCAGGGAATAGAATTGATTAATTTAATGCTAATCTTTCATTATCGATGTTAATTAGTGGAAAATTGCTTTTGTATATTCTTTATAAAATCCCCAGGACGGGCAAATGAAAAAGATTAACCTATTTATAATTACAATATTATACGGCTTTTTAGTAAACTGCTTGGTAGTCGATACTTTAGGTCTTACTGATACCTACAAAGGTGATGTTGCTAAAAAAAGGCTAATAGATGCAGCAATGATTGGTGACTATCTCACTGCAAAGGCTGCATTCACAGCTCAAGGTTATACGGGATCAGATTTGGAATCACATATTATTGTAGATGTCTTGTATGCATCTTTTATTGATGAGTTAGTTTTCAAAGTCGATGAATCTAAATATTATAAAAAGAGAGATGTAGAAGATTGTGCAACGGTAATTCGGTCTTTCGGAGTTCTTACTGACTTTGACTCATTTACAACCTATTTGAGCAGTGACTATTGTAACATAAGCCCTAACGATTTGTATATCGATAAAAATATGGGTAAAAGTTCTAATACACCTTCGAAGAATAAGTGATAGCATTGGACTTTAATGTGCAATTAATTGCATCTTAAAGTTTCCAGGAGTTTATTAGGAAATTCTTTAATAATTTAGAATGAAAATAAATCGTCTATTTTTCCTAATATTACTCTTTCTATGCCAATGCATGCTTCCCGATCGAGATAAGCAATCGATTGATTTCCATCCAGATACAATTAGGGATGAAGAACTAAATGTTATAAAAGTCTTTAAAATATCGGATCACGATATTAAAGGGAAAATAATCTTACTTAAATCCAATTCTCCGTTCGTTGATCATTTGCTTTCTAATTTTGTTGTAGATAATACTGATTCGGCATTAATCCATCTTTCCCAGGATTATCTAGTAGGGCTAATTTTAATTCAAAACGAATCGGACGAGCCTGAATCATTCTCTCTCAAAAACCTAAATCTTCAGTTGGATGATAAAAGCTTAATTCCGTTAAAATCAACGGAATATCCAAAAAAAATTCGTTGCTTTAATTGGAAGGGGACTGCAAAGAATTTCTATAATTTTATAGCAATATCAGCAATAACAATTTACACAATAAATGCCATGTTTGCCTGTATAGAGGGTAAATGCGAAGAAATGGATTATTTAAAGCAAGAGATAGATAAAAACCATCCTTCAAAAGTTGGAGGAAGTTATTTTTCAGATTTGAATTTTGTTACAACTCTTAATTTTAATAATAAAGTTGAATCAGAAAATATTATAATAGCACCAAAGGCGGTTTCGAAGGGAGTTGTTTTGTATAGTAATCCGTTTGCATTGGAAAATATTAAAGATTACATTACGAAAGGAAACTGCACGATAGAGTAAGATTTCTATATATGAACGACTTATTAAATAGTATTTATTAGTTGCCTTTATTTTCTTTGCTTTTTAAAAAATATCTTAATCAAAATTTAATTCGATTTGGTCTATTTTATTTGGGACTTTCTTGTATTCTAATTCGTCTTCGCCAGCATGATGAATGTATTCTCTCGGATCTGAAATAGAATCATCTAACCAGCTACCTACGTTCTCTGGTAATATCATTGCTGGTTGACGATCGTGAATTTCGGCTATATGCGGATTTGCATCCGTTGTTATAAGTATAAATCCGATCCGTTTAATTCCGTGCCGATCTATAAAAGTATCTGTTAATCCTGCAAAGCCCATGATATCTGTTTTTAGTGGATATAGTTCGTATCGATTATTTCCTTTTAGCTCTAATTCACTCCATTCCCAATACGATGTTGCAGGAATTATGCAGCGGTTTCTTTTTATTAGCGAAGCCCATGTTTTAAATTTGGTCAGTTTATCAAAGCGGGCATTAATTTGTAGTTTGGGTATCCATTCGTATTTAACTCCCCAGCTTAGGTAATCGACTATAGCTTGCCCATCTATAGATCTAATAATTGGTTCTACTTTTGTTGGAAAAACTTCTTTCTCTTCTCGAAACTCACGACGTATTTGGTCCGTTTCATATCTTAGATTGAAATACTCTATTACTTGAGAGGCAGTTGCATTCAGAGCATATCTTCCGCACATTTCGATTCATATAGCTTGCTCGAATTGTAAAAGCAATTGTTTTTGTCGTAATGCTTTGAAATAATCTCTTGGTTGTAGATGCTCAATCGCCTCTTCTAAAGCCTGGATAAGTAAGTCTCGATAGAATTCTTTATGAATCAAAGGCCGATTTGTTGCTCGCAAGGCAATCTCTTCCGGTAGATACTCCCTTTTTTGTTTATATCCTTTTGTTACTAGATAACGAATTTTCTCACCAGGCTCAATTCCGATACCTTCGTTAGTTAGCAGTCGTAAAGATTGAGAAGAGGAATTATTTGCTACGTATTCGGCTGGGCTTTTTGAAATAGTTCTCCGAAGAAGTAGATCGGCAATCGGGACTTTATCTTCGAATAATGAAGTAACGTAACGATCGAAGGTTCTATCAAAGGTCGATTTCATTTTCAAAAGTGACTCGATATTTTCGCATGATTGCATGATGTCCAATATTTCCGTTTGAAATTTTTTTATATATTGAGGCATATCCTTACGGCGCACGAATACACCTCTAACTTTCAAAGCACCATTTGAAAATCGTCCAAAATACCGATTAACAACGCCGATCTTATGATCTCTTTTTGATGCCGGAAAAGACAACCAGTCGTAAACACCTTCGACCTTTAAAATGATTTTGGTCTTCTCCGAAATCTTTTTACATAGACTTAATAACTCTTCATTCGTGAATTTAGCTCGTCCTTTCTTCGATATGAATAGAGAATCTGTAATGGCATGTAGGAAAGTATATCCATTATCCTCGGCGATCTCCTTTGCAATGAGTAGGACTTCGCGTCCTATGGCGGTTACTGATTCATGGCTTTCTAATCTTCCAAATTTTGCATTCCGGTATCCTAAGTATCCGAAGGAAGTTACCAACATCCATTTTAATGCACTTTGGCGAGCATCATACGTTGTAGACAATGGTGAACCAGCATCAATCTGTTCTTTATAATACTTTCTTCGTGATAGAATATCCTCTAAAGCTTCCGATACAACGCCTCTCCGTTTACCACAGATATGATAATTCGTTCCTGGAATATAAGTCTTAACTTTCTCTTTATCGCAGCATAAACAATTTACTGTCTCCGGACTAATATTATAACCAGACATGATTGAAGGATACATTTGTGCGAAATCTAACTGTGCAATATTCTCTAAGAGTGAACCTTCACTTAAATCGGGTAGAGTTACTAGGCCGCCTTTATCAACTCGTAAAAGCTCATACACTGTCTTCGGTCGTTCAAGTGCTGCTTTTTGCCAAGGAACAAGGTAATCACCTTTCAATGCCACAGCCATTTCAATATTTGTTAGTGCAGTGCCTGTGCTGGCTCTCGCCATTCGCTGTATAGGAATTCTACTCAATCTTGCTAATTCAAAGATTCCAAGTAGGTAAGAATCTTTAAAAACGAAACTATTATTACTATCAATGTGTAATCGTCCGAATAATGGATAATTCGGAGCACGATAGATCACTTGACCATAGGTTTCGAAGGAAGTACCTTTCGTTTGTATCTTTCTTGTTATATAGCCTGGATCTCTATCTAGACTTAATCGAATTCTATGCTTTTGACTAAGGTAGAAAAGAAAGGGTAGGAGCGCCTGGTCTCCGAACGCTGACAATACTATATCGGGATCCAGTGTGCTGATGATTTCATTAATACGATTTAGTAGTATTTTCGTATCAGCGAAATACAGCTCTTCATAAAATCCGGAATCCGTTGAAAGAACAATGGGATTATTCTGGCTATAGCCAATTCGATGGTTTTGCTTGAAGAACATATCAATTTTACTAAGGACTGGTAATTCATAATCCTTATCGCAAAGCATGGAAATCGAATCGATTTTGAGCACTTTGGTGCCTTGGAATTCTATGCGAACTTTTGCTAAAGGGTAGATGCCTTTCGCATACATATAGGCAGTCGGTAATTCTACATCGGAATGATAAATATCTAATTTTTCATAGAATGCATAAAGCTTATGATAAATTTTACGAAGAAAGGATGGAATTGATAAGGAAATTTTGAGAACTTCCGTCGGTTCATTGTCGTAAAATCCTTTCTTGATAACAATTTTAGGATCAGTAAGCAATGCTCTTCGCTCACGTAATCGATCTATAAATCGTTTTTCAAAGTCTTTATTACCTTTTATGTAGAAAGTGGGATAAAAAGTATCGTGAAAATATCGAACACCATCCGCGCCTTTGACCCACAAAGTTATGGTATTCTCTAAATCATAGAGATCAATTAGATAACCTTCGTAAACATTTTCCATTAGGCACTTTTATTTTTCTTTAGATCATTTACCTCGCTACTAAGAACTACTACTGCCATGAGCAATACCGTTTCGATTGAATACGGATTTGCAGCCATTACACCTGCGGGTAATTGATTCTTAGCTATTCTCATCACGTCATCAAATGCTTCTTGGTATTTTCGTGGTAATGCTCTTCGAAAATCCTTAAATCGATCGTCTGCTAAGTGCTTAATCTCTTGGGAATAAGCTGTTACTGTCCTGCCCATTACTTGTCTCCAACAATTCTATTTCTTTCGGTAGTGTCCCAATGGATTGGCTTAAATTCGTTAAGTACGTCTGGTATATCGGATCAGATTTTTTTATCGATTCTGATATTAAAAATTTAAAACCTAAGGATTTCATAATTCCAAATTTCTCTGATAGTTTCATTAGCAGATGCCTCCGTTCGTCTTCCTTGACATCACCATCGAAAAATTGTTTCGACGGAGCGAGGAAAATGTATAAACGCGATAACACGATTTCGTTATTGCTCTCATCCAAAATGTTATTTATAAAATCTAGTAATTGATAGGGGGTGAAAGCCCTTTGGATATGCATCTGATGCAAAATTGGGAAATTGTATCCTTTAGTTGCTTCCGCGATGTCGTAAGCACGAAATCGAATGGCACAGTCAAGAATATGTATTTCTTGGCCTTGCGCGCAGAAATCTACAAGGAGGCTGTGAGAAAGCCGATTCGATGCCTTCCCAAGCAGAAGAACATTTTGTAGCGGGACTGGTCTGATTTCCTGCATGATTCATATAATACTGAGACCCTGGACAAATGTAAACAAATAGATACTATAAATCAGATTAGTTACTTCTTTTTTTACATGCAGCTATGTCGCTTTAGTGATAGTAAAGAACTTCTTGGAAAGTGAATTTTAAAAGCGATCAAGATAAAAAGAATAAAGTAGCTCCAGAAAATAATTATAGTTTCTGTATTAAATAATTCTCGAATCCGAAACAGATACTTCTGTTAATCCATTATGCAAAGGATGCGAAATAAGATTAAAAAACAAACTTACCAATCTAAGTATTCACTTCCATCTAAGAAGGGTTTAGTATAAAACTTAGCAGTCGTTACTGGAGACGAGTGTCCAAGGACCTTTTGGGCCGCAATAGATCCCGCTTTATCCAACATCCTCTGCCCAACGGTATGTCTTAATGCATGTGGATGAACTTTCCTTCCTTGACAGGTCGTTACATCCCAAGCTCCAATAATTCTCTGCAAGCTTCTCGTCGTTAAAGGAGTTCGAGTGGATTGATTTCTCTTCGGCCGAGAAAGAAAGAATATATCGGATTTAATATTAAGGATTCCGTGATATTCCCTTACTGCTTGCAGGGATTCCTCAGGTAAAACAGAAAACCCAAGCTTTCCTCCCTTTCTGGTAAATGTGATTAGGGTTTCACCTGTAGGAGCTTTTACTAAATTAGAGAATCGTAAAGATACGAGTTCCTTTGCGCGAAGTCCTGTCTTGCTTAAAATTGAAAAAATTGCCCTGTTTCTGTAATCTTCTTCAGTCTTAGGTTTTGAGAATCGTCGAGTAAGCTCTCTCATTGATTCGTTCGTTAAACCCTTTCCAAACATAGGAGGGGATGGTGGCCCGCCGGAGCCTCCTTTTTTTCGCTTTCTGGCCGATTCTATACTTACGATTTTCTTAAAGTTAACCGCTACACTCATACTACTCAAAAAAATAGCCGATTATGTATCGGTGTCAAGAAAAACGCTTGAAATGGTCTTATTTTGGATCATTTTCAATGTCCGAAATGTTACTGAAATCGGACATTGAGAAATAGAATAAAGCTTCAGAGCTAAACGATAAATGGATATTAATACCCTTAATTATATTAACGCGTTCGGAGTCATAGCTCAAGCTGTGATTTTATTAATTACGGCCGGAATTCTGATTTGGTACACGATTGAGACAGCAAAAATTAGAAAAGAAACACAACGGCAGAATATATTACTTTCTGAACAAATTGAGCAAACAAAAAATATCAATGGAATACAAGATAAAAACGAAAGACTTTTGAGTAAACCAAGGTTAAAAATCGGCGGTGGTAGTTACGATTTAATTAAAAAATCTGCTACTTTTGAAATATATAATATAGGCGCAGATATTACCATCGAAGATTTACTTGAAATAGATGGTAATGCAAAATTAAATCGAAAAGGATACTGGATGAATAAAGAAAGGAGACAAATTGATCTTAATTGGGCGAATAGTAAGATTTTCAATTCAATTGAATTTGAAATTTCTTATAAAGATAGGTTATCGCGTGCGGAAAAACTAGTATATCTTTTTACAATAAACAATGCGGGTCATATTGATCTCAATGAAAAGGAATTCGTACGTTGATTTGGGAATTTTAAGTTTGGTGTTATGGAACTACATAGATTTCATTAATTTCCATTTTGCCGGCAAGATCATAAATACTTTAAGTGGATAATGGAGTAATTTTTATTTAATAGCAGGAGCTGTGGATTCTTTTTAAATATTATAAATTTTGATAATTAATGAAAATGGATGGTAATCGTTGATGAGCGAAAAAAAGGGAGAAAGAAAAAAGACAATTAAGAAGAATGATGAAATTATTATAAATGAATCCAGCATCGATTTAGAAAATGTTGAATTTTTCAAGAATATTGTGAAGAAATTTACTGAAATTGAATCGGACCAAATAATACTTTCTATTCCCGTCTGGGGATGGCAAGATACAGGTAAGACAACATCTATATTAACTGCAGGATATTTTTTGAATTGTGTCTCGCATGGAATTTCTTTGAGTGTTGTGAATTATTTAGACGAACTTGAGAGATTGCAAGATCAGAATGATTGGATGAAAAAGAATGGAATTATTGAAGTAGCAATATCTTCAAAGTCAATCTTTCTATCTGCATCTAAAGATTTCATTGATAATAATTCTTGGCCGCCTGGGACCGATGCTCATACTCCTTATTTTTTCAGAATCGATAAACCGAACGGACAATTGGGATATTTATATATTCCCGATATTCCTGGAGGCAGTTTTCAGGATGCAACAAACGAAGCTATAGAAGTACTTGAGTCGGCCGATGGAATCGTTGTAATTATTGATCCTCAATTGTATAACCGACAAAATTCCCTAGCTAAACATTATAAAGATGAGATTCGAGGTGTTTTGTTTGCTTCAGCTAAAAGAAAAATACCGATTGCTATTTTTATAACAAAAAGTGATAATTTTTCTGGCATTGATAGCGCGATTATTGACGATGTAAATGCTACTTTAGAAATTATAAAGTCCTCAGTGGAAGCGCATGATATAGAAGTATTTAGAACTTCCGTTATAGGATTCGAAATTGTTAATGAAAAGATAGGAACGCAAGATGAGAAGAAGTTACCGGAAAGTAACACTAGAAAACCAGAACTATTATTAAAAGGTTGGATTTGGTTATTATTCAAAGCTATTCATCGTTCAATTAAAATTGGTGTTAATGACAAAATAAATTTTCATCCTTCCGTAAGTTTAGGAAATAGAAAATCTCTCTCAAGTTCAAATCCAGATATTAGAGAAATTGGGTCCTTAACTAACCAAGAATCTTATCCAATACTTTCAATACAGTCTCCAAAAGAACAATTGGATATAATATCAGCCGCAAACGATGGAACTTTGAGAAAGCAAATAATTAAAGTAAAGGATTCAGCTATTTCGACAGGAAGCGTCTTAGAGCTTGGAAAAATCACTGATCCACCGGAAGATATTTTTAACTTAAAATTTCAATATAACAATGGCAGTTTAATAGCAGGAAAGTCAAAAGAAGCAGATGTAATTTGGAGTGGCATTCTCGGCGAAGAGATAAAGAAGAGGCCAATTGAAAATACAATAGCGAGTTGGAATGCATTCTCTCAAAATGAAATTCTAACTTTAAACAATGGGGGAAAAATTAGTCTTATTTCTTTGAATGGAGATGAATGGTTAACTAAAAAGTTCATTCCTCTATTTTCTAAAAAAAGTGCAGTTTCGAGTCTCAGATATGAGAAAAAATTAAGTTCAGTATTAGCAATACACGGGACGGAAAGTGAAGGTGTTAAACTGATTGATGGGACTTTTGATGAAAGGCTGAAATATAATTTGAAAAAGAATGATGACGTAATTTTTCTACATATTCTTCCTTCGCTCGAAGTATTTGCAATTAGTAATGAGGGGAAATTACGTATATTTTCAGAAGATAATGTTCAAGAGATTGAAGGTGCTAACATAACTAATTTAGAATTGATTAGTTTTGGATTAAATAATTCCCGGATAGCATTCATTTCCGCCGACAATACGTTGCGAATTTGTTTTAAAGATAAAAAAGGTCAATTTCAAATTACGGGAAATAAGTATTCAGTTAAACTAACTGGATTACCTGATTCAGTAATATTAGACGAATCGGAAAATTATGTAATTTGTTCATTTCGAGAAGCGATGATCTGGCGAGTGTTTAAAATTTATGGATTATGATAAGGGGAAATTATTTATAGAATTATTGAAGAATCTTCCAATGGGTAAGTTTGCGGATGTAAAGCAAATTGATATTAAGAATGGAATGATGGTCAAAAGGAGGACAGTTTTTGCGTTAGGAAAATCAATAAAAGATAGAGGAGAATTAGTTGTATTAAAATGTATTTGGCCTTCAACGGCTACTGATGGTTGGCAAACTGAGTTGCTAACAAATGAAGGTCGTTTAAATCGAATAGAGAACACTCTATCAAAATTAAAAAGAGAATCTTTACCAATACCTATAGTTTTAATTAAAGATGTAGAAATATTGCGACCTAGTAATATTTTAATTATCGCAATGGAGAAATTAGAGCCTCTTTCAAGTTACATTGAAAAGGGGCTTGTTAAGGATTTTGATATTGCTAATTTACTTCGAAGATTTTCGATCACATCAGATGCGCTTAATTGGATTCATTTTGATATTTGCGTTGATAATCTGGGTATAGATGGTAATGGAAATTTCTTTATGATTGATCCCGATAGTCTTTATTTAGGTGATGAAGAGTTATTGAAAGTAACAGTGCCCGCTATGAAAGAGTTTAATCTTCCACCTGCAGTAATAGCAAAAGTACGAAATTCAACAGATTTAGAATTTACTAAAAAATTTTTATTAACTAAATTTAAATGGGAAATCTGTTTGGTCGCTCTGCAATTACATTTGCGTAAATTACCGGCTCGTGGCTTTGCTGAAAATAGTGATGAATGGCTAAATGATTGGATTGAATCCTCTTTCTCTGAAAATAAAGAATTAAAAGATTTTTGGCTTAGAATATTTGATTTGAATGTTCTCGAAAATAAATCACTGGAAGATATTTCTGTCGAATATGAGAATGTTATTAAAAATTTTAAAGCATCAGTTCCATTGGATGAATCTGATGAAAAAACAAAGGAAACTTTAATTGAGACGGAATCTACAGATAGCAATAATTTGCTAAAAGAAAATGCGGTTAAACTTAGGTCAGGTCAACTGAATTACGAAGGTATCTTCAACTATGTGTCGCTTTTGAAAGGGAGATTGGAAGAGGATGAATCAATTGAACTTTTTTGGAATGAGCTTTTAACTATAGCTATATGTTTTCTAAAGAACCCAGATCTATCGGAAGATTTTGCATTGAAAGCCTTGAAAATATTTCCAAATTCAGAAAAATTTAAAGAAAAATTACATATGATACAAGTTTGGAAGGAATTGGATTTGAGATGAGTGAAAAAGTATACCTATCAATTTATTCAAAAGGATTTCCTGTAACTAAAGATCATGGCGAGTTTCAACTTATTGTTCCGAATAATCAAAATAAATTAAACTTGGGTATCGAAAGCAATTTAGCTTTAAGTTCAAATTGGCCAGCATTTATTTCTGGTTTTTATGAAATTTCTGAAGATTTAGCTTCTAATCACAAATGCATTCTGTTTGAATCAAATCAAGCTGCAATAATTAAAGGATTTCCCGTTAGAGAAGTCGGCAAGAGAGCAAATGTAATTGTTTTAATTGGAACAATAATGCTCGAGAATAGGGAATTGAATGCTAAACAATTAGCTGCATTAGATAATTTGGTAGATTATTTAATTAAACAATATTCAACAATTCTCGCAAAAAATGATCAATATTTAATAGAGCAATTAAAGAACGGATTGTTCTTGAAGGATAGGGTATTTGAGTTAAATATTTCTCAGTCCGAAAATATCTCATGGTATTCTGATCTCCTTGAAGAAAAGAAGAAATGGGAAAATATTAAAGGATTTTCCGATAAAGATAATATTATTGGTGGGGCTAATGTTTTAATCGGAACAGAGGCGGATATATACAATGCGGGACTGCAAGGCTTGGTAGATGGATTTTACGATCCTATTTCTAAGGCCATCTTTCCAATTAATGATAAATTAAAAAGGGTCAGTATTCCTGTAGTTGATGATGATGCATTTTTAGCTTTAAAGAAGGATGTAATTGAAATTAAAGAAACGTTACAAGGTGTGCAGGTTACTCTTCAAGATATTCCAAACTTAATAATAGAAACTATCCATGCTACATTAAACAATATTTTATTTAATGCTAAGAAGAAGAAAAAATAGTAAACATCTTTATGTCTTTTTATATTTTTAGATTCAAAATTTTATTAAAAAAGATCGCGTATAAAATTATTAGACGATAGCTACTGGCAAAGTTTGAAGAACAAGAGGCTTAAAAGTGTCTACTAAAACTTAACTAAGCTAGTTCTAAGGATAAAAAGAATCATAATCCGCGCTCGCATATTTCTGCATTAAATTAATAATCAAAATCTTCAGCTTCCTAAGCGGAAAGTGCTTGATATGTCTCAGCTAATTCTCTAAGAGTTTTGGCCGTCTTTTTAAATCTTATTATAGATTTCTTTCTCTATGGATTTAAAGTATTTTATCGCATTCACTTTTGCATTGTTTACGCTCGCTGGCGGCCGGTTGAAGTATTCCCTTTTCATTTTCCGATAACAATCATGCCTAACTGGATCAAGGGTGAATTCTTCTGTAAACATGGATTCAATTTGCCTTCTGGTATTTCTGATTGCTTGTTCTCTATTTATTTTCTTATTGCCTTTTAGGTATTTGTTAGTTTTTATGAATGATTCATATTCGGACGTTGCAAAGGAGGCATTGTTTTTATATTTTGTTAATTCATCACTGGTGACTATTTTCGTGAACTTAGGCGAATTGATTTCTTTAATCATCTTATCCTTTGCTTCATTTCTTTTCTGCTTCAATTTATTTAAAGGTTTAAGCAATTCTTGGCTCATTTCTCTAATCAAAAGCCAATGTGGATGCATTTCTGCTCTGGCCCGTTTTCTTTTTTTAACACTTTTTAAGAGGGTTAGGAATTCCTTTTGCAATCTTGTAATTGTTTTTGATTTTGAAGGGAATTTGACTTCTAACTCCACTTTATGAGGCTTCTTTTCTGATCGCTCGACGAAGTTGCTATAATTAGCAATTATTCCTTGCTTTACGGAACTCGGAAGAATACTATTTTTTCTTTTTCGCTTCGTATCCATATTTCCATCCGATTGTCTTAATAATATCGAAAGCTATTTCTAGGACTTCTTCATTCGTATGATATCGTTTTAAATCTCTAACTTCATCAATAACGAAGCAGATGTTGGTAAATTCATGTTTGCCGCCTTTGTGCAAGGGGACAATTGGCGCGGCTTTTAGTTTATGATACTGATAAGTTCTTCCCGTTAGATAACATTTAAAATTTTGTTTAGCTTCAATTTTATCAAAATCTTCTGCCCTAAAGTTGTAATTGCTTTCTCTTTTTGCGGCTTTTTTCATCTGATTAGCCTCCCTGGCTATTATCAGAAATTCCATTTATTGAATAAAGAAGATTAGGGAGGTCAGAAAGGACTTTCTTGATTCTTATATATCTTGTTTTCTCCCAATGGGTGATCGAAGGTTTATCAGTTATTCTTGCAATTCCGAGTCTGCTCCAGGCCCTAACGATTCGATAAACAGTTATTCTCGGAAGTGAGCGAGATTGAATGATTGAATTTATATTTAACCATTTATCGTCCTCGAAAGAAAACCAGATTATTTTAGCTATATAGTTATAATTTTTCTCTCTTTGCTTTTTGTAATTTGGTGTAGCTTTACTGGACCAAAAATTGTCGTTTCTATCTAATTCTATAATAAGTTTTGAATATTTTTTCTGAATTAACTTTGCCTCCTGAATTATTCGAAAACTTTCATTCATATATTCCTTCTTTCTTCTTCGCTGGTTAATATCCTGTGGAATAAAGATATGAGGTAAAATTGTTTTCTTTAACCAATTTTTCTGTAAAGACATGCTCTCATATTTATTATTGACAATCCGCACATATCTCGGTATTTTTGTTTTCAACTCGGAAGCAGAAGAAGTTAAGGAATCTT
>NZ_NPDR01000017.1 GCF_002811765.1 Leptospira saintgironsiae
ATTGAATGAACTAAGACCTTTGACAAGATTATTTTGAAAACTTTCGCCTAACGACCAAGGTGTTCCGACGTTTGCAATGGCGCGAGGCTTGCTCTGCAAGACGAGTGACAGAAGCAAATGTGGCGTAGCCCGAGCGAGAGTTGCGTAAGCAATCTCGAAGCGTAGCGGAAGCACCGATAGTTAGCTGCAGTGGCACGTTCTACAATGACAGCAAAAAATTCAAATCGTTGGAAATTTTGACATTATATTCAGATTCAATTTTTTCCTGCTTTGAATATGAAACTAAGAGCTTTTCAGCTATTACAATATCAACATAAGGCAGAGCACTCGCCAAAAAAGCAAAGTCTTTGATATCGTTTCGATGAGTCTTTTTACTTTTATTTTTGAAGTGTCTCAATTTCAATCTATTGTGTAAATTTAAAGTAGGAACTAATTGTAAGATCGATACTAATCTTTCTTTGTCTTGAATCATTTCTTCAATAACTGTTGCATTGACTCCGATTTGATTAAGAATGTGGGAGAGCCGGTGCTCAATTTCAGAATGAAATGATTTAATTAATAATTTTTCTAATTTATCTTTATCACTTAAATCTGATAGTTCAGCCTTTAAATCTTCTAATTCTGCTATTGAGTTCTGCCATATTTCGCTCAATTTTTCCAAATCTTCTTTTTTGTATCCAGAAGATAACATAAAGGAAAATGGATCTGGTAAATTTTCTATATACGCTGCATAATCGAAATTTGGAGATAAAAGTTTCGTGATGGGTCCACCTTCTATCTTCAACTGGCTCGGGTCTATACCCAACAACTCGCAAAAACTGTTTGAGAATGGAGAGTGCTCGGGTGCTGGAATGTCCAATTTTAATGCGATCTGTTTTTGCAATTCAATTAACTGTAGTACAAGATAAGGTCTTATATAGAATCTCCCCCCTATCTCTAACATTGTATCTATTAAGTTTTTTCTTTGAACAGGATCACGAATTGCAAAAACTTCCATATAATGAACGCTTGAAAGAGGAAATTTCCATTCGCCAGTCGAGACTTTTTCTTTTATCTTTTGATAAACCTCTTGATATTTCTGTCCCTCAGGACTACCAGATCTGACTCTTGCAAGATCAATCCATTTGTTTTGGTCTAGATAGATTATCATACAAGATAGCATTGCCATTGCAGCTAACGACCAAGGCTTGACGACGTTTCGCGAGTCCGAAGGACTTGGCGCGAGACTTGCTCTGCAAGGCGAGTGACAAAGCGAAATGTGCCGGAGGCCAAGCGAGAGTTGCGAAGCAATCTCGAATCGCTGCGTCAGAGCCGATAGTTATGCGACGGTATTAACGTAATAAAAGAGATTGTAATAGATTAACTATTCGGAAGTTGAGTTTAAACAATTGTTCAAACAAATATGGAATTAAATAATCATATGTCATGACTAGAGGAAGTCCGAAAATTAACGTCAATGCTGCATTATTAAGAACAGATTCAACAAAGTCAGATATTCCCAGACAATAATAATTATATGCGTAAACCCCTGAGCATATTACTGTAAATGAGTATATTGTTTGTACCGACATCTCATAATTGAGAATTGGGACCGTTTTTGTTCTGTTTGCATAACTTGTTAATTGTAGCTCTCCTGGTTCTATATTGCTTTTATAACTTGCTGAAATAGTAATCCCGAAAAGCAATTTTGAAGCAAAATAGAGAACCGCATTGATCAAGTTAAAGGGTGAAACAATAATATAGCACAAAGATCTTTGAATCTTTTTTCTTGCTATAAATAGACTAGTTACGTTCTTTATATGAAAATCATATAATTCTGCAAATAAGTTGGTAGGCAAAATCTCTTTATTATTCAAATATAATTTTTTAACTTTTAAATCAATTTCGACAACAAAATGCCTTGGGATGGGCGAAGGAGTCTTATTCGATTCTGCAAGTGATTCTTTTGTTGGACAGTCTTCTTGTTCAAAATTATAGAACGGATACTTCGATATAAACTTGCTGAATTTCGATGCTGCTACGTATATTTGATATCTTCCACTCTGCTCATCAGGGTCAAGATGATATAAGCCAACTTTGAATAGACATACTTCATCAGGATTTCCTTTTCTATCTAAAGGTGGTTTAAACTTCAAATTTTGTTCGTATGGCTTTTGAATACTAAACCCTGGCACGTCATTCAAATATGGATGCAAATCAAAATACTTGGATCGATCGTTAATGACATCTGCAAAAATTTCTAAGATATCTTTTTGAGTTATTTTATTAATAAAAACCATTTTTAATACTGTCGCATAACGACCAAGGTGTTCCGACGTTCGCAACGGCACGAGTTTGCTCTGCAAACGAAATGACGGAAGCGAATGTGGCGAAGCCCAAGCGAGTGAGTCGCGAACGCGATCTCCGAGCGTAGCGGAAGCACCGACAGTTATACGCCGGTTTTTAACTTTCAGAGAAAGCTTTAGTCTACCAGCATTTCTTGGATAACTTGTTTAACTTTGGTAACAGTCTTTGATTCAATCTTACCGAGCTTTTTAATCAAACGAACCTTATCAACTGTTCGGATTTGATCTAAAACTATCCAACCCTTCTTACTTTGAAACGTTAACTCAATTCTTGTTGGATATGCATGAGATTTGGTAGTCATCGGTGCAATAATAACCGTACTAATGAACTTATTCATTTCATTCGGTGATATTATAACACACGGTCTTGATTTTTTGATTTCATGTCCGATTGTTGGATCTAAGTTAATCAGATAAACTTCGTATTGAGAAACTACCATTCCCAATCCTTAGCGGATAAATTTATAGAATCTGGAATAAGCAATTTATCTTCTTTTCTTTCAGACATTACTTTAAACTGTTTTTCCCAACCATCTCTAGGCTTGGCTTTTAGAGGAACTATAATGATTTTATTCTTATCGATAAGTAAATCTACTTCTTCCTCAATATGGCATTCTTCCAAAACAGCTTTAGGTATTCTTATACCTTTTGAATTACCTATTTTGACTACAGAAGCTCTCATAGTAATTACTATGTAATTACAGGCGATTTTGTCAACGAAAATCTTATTTTTATATAGACTATTAAAGCTGCTTTTCCTTTATTTTCTATAAAACAAGACCTTTAAAAACTGGCGTATAACGACCAAGGTGTTCCGACGTTTGCAATGGCACGAGTTTGCTCATGCAAACGAAGTGACAGAAGCAAATGTGGCGAAGCCCGAGCGAGTGAGTCGCGAAAGCGATCTCCGAGCGGAGCGGAAGCACCGAAAGTTAGGCAGCAGTATCGCCCCTAACACATTGCACCCAAGCCCTACTCTACGAAATCCTCAAATAGAATAAAAGCAATTAGTGGCTAATTTACTTTCACAATATAAAAGTAGCGAACCCTTTTCGCAGGATCCAATAAAAGATAGATTCAAGTAGTTCTGATACATTCCGAATATTCTGCAAAACATTTCAGTCTACGATATAAAGCAAGAAAAGGGAGAAAAGCGGTCTAACCTAAAATAGATCTTGATTCGGCTCTAAGGTAAAATCTAAAACTTATATAATAAAAAAAAAGAGAAAATCGCGATATTGCGCCTAACGACCAAGGTGTTCCGACGTTTGCAATGGCGCGAGGCTTGCTATGCAAGACGAGTGACAGACGCAAATGTGGCGTAGCCCGAGCGAGAGTTGCGTAATCAATCTCGAAGCGTAGCGGAAGCACCGATAGTTAGGCGCAGTATCGCCCCTAACACGATGCACCCAAGCCCTACTCTATAAAATCCTCAAATAGAATAAAAGCAATTAGTGGCTAATTTGCTTTCACATTATAAAAGTAGCGAACCCTTTTCGCAGGATCCAACAAAAGGTAGATGCAAGTAGTTCTGATCGATTCCAAACATTCTGCAAAACATTTCAGCCTACGATATAAAACAAGAAAAGGGAGAAAAGCGGTGGAAACTTAAAGTGAATCTTAATTCGGCTCTAAGGTAAAATCTAAAACTTATATAATAAAAAGAAAATCGCGATATTGCGCCTAACGACCAAGGCTTGACGACGTTTCGCGAGTCCGAAGGACTTGGCGCGAGGCTTGCCCTGCAAGGCGAGTGACAAAGCGAAATGTGCCGAAGGCCAAGCGAGGGTGCGAAGCAGCCCGAAGCGATGCGTCAGAGCCGATAGTTATACGCTGGGCTGGCCTAATTCTTATATAAATTTGTTAAATATTTGCCTTTTAAAGTCTTATAGATAGAAAAATCCGAATCTATACTGATAATATTATAGATCCCTTCTCTCTCTGCAATGCACATTAAAGATGCATCTGCTAAGTCCATCGGTAAATCCGAATATTTTTGCATCCGGCTTTTGATATATTTTAGATCATCTAATGTTATATCTAAAATCTGCAGACTTCCTCGCTCTATCCATTCTAAAAAGTCTGATTGAGCATCTATTGAAAATGAAAGTAAATAGATGACCTCAGTTATTACAGGCCAAGTAGTAAATAAGGAACCTTTAAAACCTTTTATAAATTTGAAAACTGATTTATGATAATCATCTGAAGAATTGAATAATGCTATAATTGGACCAGAATCAACGAGTGCGACGTTTTTCATTCTTGCCCTTTAATGTTTTATTTAAGATGCTTTTTCTATTTTGAGCTAATTTCTGATTATTAGCTGAATATTTACCAAATAGATCTTCACCTAATTCAAAAGGAGTTTTGCTTGAACTATGATTCTTTATATATTCGAGAATTGATTCTTTTACGATCTCGGAGCGACTTTTGCCTTTAGATTTTGCAAAGGAGTCCAACTTTCTCTCTAAATCTGGCGGTATTCTTAAACTAATCACAAATACAATGTATCACACTTAAGTATTACATACAAGAATTTTATACAATTATACTTAAAAAGTTGATTTTGCCAGCCTTGCGTATAACGACCAAGGGTTGGCGACGTTTCGCGAGTCCGTAAGGACTTGGCGCGAGACTTGCCCAGCAAGACGAGTGACAAAGCGAAATGTGGCGGAGCCTGGAGCGAGAGTCGCAAAGCGATCTCGAAGCGTAACGCCAACTCGAAAGTTATGCGCAGTGTTGCAATTATACAGAATTACGATCAACAACTTTCAGAATTTCAGTAAGAACGTCTGGTATTGAGCGAGGTGAAAACATAAATTTAATATCTGAAGAAACCCATTGTAGATAGTTTAATTCATGAGCATTGCTTTCAGATATAGGATAGTATTGCCAATGTGGTTTGTCGATCAAATCATCAATTATAAAGGCACGATATGGAGATATGGGGAATATAATTTTTGTATCCGGTCTATTGATACCTTTATTTTTATCATTCAAAATTAGAATGGGACTATCGCTCGTTATAAGAGATGGCTTATCACAATGAACAATCGACCATCTTTTTTTCAGCAATTGCTCAGCCAAACGCATTATGTTTTCTTTCGCACTGTCGAGAAAAGAATTCTTTAATTCCGTAGAGTTTTGATTTCTATATGAATCATACTCCTTAAAATCTAATTCCAATTCTGTGCCGGATATTTCAAGGGTCACCTTATCTGATTCTTTTTTAACTTCATCAAGTATATTAACTATTCTTTTATGAAGTTTTTCCCAATCAGAAAATTGAATTGGATGTCTCACTAACATTAAACCAAGGAAAAGAGAAAATCCTTTTTTATAAGCATCAGATTTACTAAAGTCGAAATTACCATAAGCTAAAGTTTCCCATATTTGGCTCATTAATCCTTCAACTTCTGAAAATTCCGATTCAAGAGTCGTATCTTTGCTATCTCCGAATATTTTAGAGTATAAATCGTTCTTGGCAGCAACAGCGCGGATACCGGTTTTAAATTCCGGTTTGTCAGTACCGCTTCTCTGAAAGCACCATATTTCCGGACTTTTCGTTCCTATAGAATCTGGTACAGCAAAGTATTCTAAATAAAATTGCGGTACCCAATGATGTCTTCTTGGTATATTATTCATATTTATTGCAACATTGCGCATAACGACCAAGGTGTTCCGACGTTTGCAATGGCACGAGGCTTGCTATGCAAGACGAGTGACAGAAGCAAATGTGGCGTAGCCCGAGCGAGTGAGTCGCGAAAGCGATCTCCGAGCGGAGCGGAAGCACCGATAGTTAGGCAGCAGTATCGCCCCTAACACATTGCACCCAAGCCCTACTCTATGAAATCCTCAGATAGAATAAAAGCAATTAGTGATTAATTCACTTTCAAAGTATAAAAGTAGCGAACCCTTTTCGCAGGATTCAACAAAAGATATATTCAAGTAGTTCTGATAGATTCCAGATATTCTGCAAAACATTTCAGCCTACGATATAAGGCAAGAAAAGGGAGAAAAGCGGTCTAACCTAAAGTAGATCTTGCTTCGGCTATAAGCTCTACGGTAAAATTCAAAACTTATATAATAAAAAATAAAAGAAATTCGCGATATTGCGCCTAACGACCAAGGTGTTCCGACGTTTGCAATGGCACGAGTTTGCTCTGCAAACGAAGTGACAGAAGCAAATGTGGCGAAGCCCGAGCGAGAGTTGCGTAAGCAAGCTCGAAGCGTAGCGGAAGCACCGATAGTTATACGAAGTGGCTGGTTAAATTAAGCACCTTTACTTTTTAGATGAATAACGGGTTCCGCATCTAATGCTTTAGCTAAACGATTAATAAAAGAAAGCGATAAATTCCTATAATTTCCTGACTCAATTCTTGCAATTGCAGGCTGAGATGTGCCTATCTTTTCCGCTAAATCTTTCTGAGTTAGATTTCTTTTTTTACGAAGTTTAATAATCTCTTTGGCAAGAGTAAATTCATTGGAAAGAGCATCATATTCTTTCTTAAAATCTTTATTCTTAAGTTCTTTATTTAAAAGCAAACCAAAGTCTTTAGTCTTAAGTTTCATGCTCCATCTCCCTTATAAGTTTTCATTAACTTGAAAGCTTTAGTTAATTCATCTTTATCAGTTTTCTGATCTTTTTTTACAAAACCAGAAGTTATTATAACGACTCTACCTTTTTCGAAAAAATAGAATAACCTGCAAATATTGGAACCTTGTTTAATTCTTAACTCAAACAATCCAGTATAGCCCTGGATCTTCTTAGAAAAAGGTTCTCTAAGTTCAGGTCCAAATTCTGCTAATAATTCAATAGTTCTGAATGCTTTTGCTTTTAATTTGTTCTCCAGCTTTAACAAGAAATCTTCAGCAGGTTCCAAAAGCTGGATTTTGAACTTCACATTGTCAATATATCAGATTTGATATACTTTGTCAATTCTTGTAAAAAGTAAATTTCCAGCCATTTCGTATAACGACCAAGGTGCTCCGACGTTTGCGATGGCACGAGTTTGCCAATGCAAACGAAGTGACTGAAGCAAATGTGCCGAAGGCCAAGCGAGTGAGTTGCGAAGCAAGCTCCGAGCGGCGCGGAGGCACCGATAGTTATGCGTAGTAACGCTTAGATTATAGGTCTTTTCTTTATTAATTCTTTTATGACATTCAGATCGCTATTAGAATAATCTACATCATATGCGATCTCACCTGAATAAAAGCGAACCGATAAACTATTAGCATTTAGAATATCATTCTGAAGCTCATTTGTAACGAAAAACTCGCCAGAACGTATTGATAAATCCAATAACTCGGTTGCTGCAATTTTGTTAGCTGTTAATTTTATATTTATCTTTTTGCTATCAATTTTAAGAAATATAGAACTTGAAAACCTTTGTTGACCGCCAACCAAAGTCTTAGCAGAAATTGCGCATCTAATAACTCCTGCTGAATTTGAATCAAATGACTTTGTAAAATTTAAGAATAAAGTCTTAGCTCCTTTAGCTGTGCTTTCAGAATTTGCGTATACTTCTAATGTTAAAGTCGATGAATTTTTAAAATCATCTTTTACTTCTTTAATTACCCCATATTGGGAAGAGCATTTTGAAATAAATAGGAAAATTGAAATTAATAATATTTTTCTCATAATAAGGTCTACCTATTACTTTTCGTCAGTATCATTCAAGCGTTATTACGCATAACGACCAAGGTGTTCCGACGTTTGCAATGGCACGAGTTTGCTCATGCAAACGAAGTGACAGACGCAAATGTGCCGAAGGCCAAGCAAGGGTTGCGTAGCAATCCCGAAGCGCTGCGGAAGCACCGATAGTTAGTCGCCGTGCCCTAAAATGTTATTTCTTCGCTAAAAAATCATCTATACATGATCGTAAAATCGAATAGTCAATTTTTGGATTACCTTTTGGTATAAGTATAGCTTGCATAGATGAAATATATAAATATATAAATATATATGAGAAGCTGACTCTTTCAAAGCTTTAATATCATTTGGCTCAAAGGTTGATGAGCTATTTGCCATCTTGATATTAATGCGATCTCCAGAAATAGCAATCTCCCTCTCTCCTAACAATATCGAATTATCATAATCTTTTAGCATTCGCCGAGTTGAAAGTTTAATTAAAAGAGGGGTTACCAAATGCAACATTAGTAATAGTAAAAAGCTAAGTATCCATAGGAGAATAAAGTCATATAAAGATGCTTTCTGGACAATTGAAACAATAATCATAAAAATGGCTAAGGCTAATGAAGTAATCCAGTATAGATTTCGACGCCACCAAAATGATGATGCAGTTTTATAATGATAAACATTAAACCCTATAATGTCAGCTTCGCTAAGTGTGAAACTAATTACGAACGTAGGTCTCATTTTCTTCCTAATATTTTATTTGCGACTATCTCGCCAAATTTCGTCAGAAAGGCGATTAATTTTTGGGCATGGCGCCTAACGACCAAGGTGTTCCGACGTTTGCGATGGCACGAGTTTGCTTATGCAAACGAAGTGACTGAAGCAAATGTGGCGTAGCCCGAGCAAGGGTTGCGTAGCAATCCTGCAGCGCTGCGGAAGCACCGAAAGTTATACGCAGTGCCCGTTAATTAAGGCCTATAACTAATTTTAATCCTTCTTCAACATCAGCCATCTTACTTGATTTCAATTTACCAACTTTATCAAGAAATCTTTCCCTATCTAAAGTTACTATCTGAGATACATTTACAACGGACTCTTTTGAAAGATTAGAATCTTTTTTAGATAGCAGTACATTGCCCGGAGCTTCAGCTAAATTTAAATTTGATGTAATTGATACAACAATTACTGTATTAATATTACTCTCGTTAAAAGAATCATCTTGTACAATTAGAACTGGACGTTTAAAGCCTGGCTCACTACCAAATGGGATTCCTAAATCCACCCACCAAATCTCACCACGAATCATTCTTTAAACTCTTACGAAGAAATTCGACAGACAAATTAGAAATATTTTCTTCTAAACTACCCTTCTCTTTGAGATAGATTTTATTTAGTCTTTCCGTTACGGATTCTTTACTATGTAATTGAATAAATTCTTCTAATGCTTTAGCAAAAAGCTGACTTCTAGGAATCCCTAATCTTTTCGCGGTCTTCTCTGCAGTTTTGAATAAGTCATCGGGAATTGAAACAGCAGTCTTCATACAATCGGTATAACCCAGGTTATACCTAAGTCAATTAAAAATTCTACCTATTTTTAAAGAAATTAGTCTCTTTTAAAAAGAAAGATTATAGGGCATTGCGTATAACGACCAAGGTGTTCCGACGTTTGCAATGGCGCGAGGCTTGCTATGCAAGACGAGTGACAGACGCAAATGTGGCGAAGCCCGAGCGAGTGAGTCGCGAAGCGATCTCCGAGCGGAGCGGAAGCACCGATAGTTAGGCAGCAGTATCGCTCCTAACACATTGCACCCAAGCCCTACTCTATGAAATCCTCAAATAGAATAAAAGCAATTAGTGGCAAATTTACTTTCAAATTATAAAAGTAGCGAACCCTTTTCGCAGGATTCAACAAAAGATAGATGCAAGTAGTTCCGATCGATTCCTAACATTCTTAAAAACATTTCAGCCTACGATATAAAGCAAGAAAAGGGAGAAAAGCGGTCTAACCTAAAGTAGATCTTGGATTTGGTCGGCTCTAAGGTAAAATCTAAAACTTATATAATAAAAATAAAAGAAAATCGCGATATTGCGCCTAACGACCAAGGTGTTCCGACGTTTGCAATGGCACGAGTTTGCTCATGCAAACGAAGTGACAGAAGCAAATGTGGCGAAGCCCGAGCGAGTGAGTCGCGAAAGCGATCTCCGAGCGGAGCGGAAGCACCGAAAGTTAGGCGTAGTAAACCTTGAGTTTAAGAAAAGTTAAGCCACGGATGGCGTTTTAACTTTCTTCGCCGAATTATTTTTAGCCGTGTATTTCTTAATCTTAGATAATTGGCTATGAATCTTTCTTTCAGCCTCTAAAAGATCATAATCATTCTGCAATCCTAACCAGAACTGAGGAGGAAGATCAAAATATTTACCTAATTTTAAAGCATAATTTGCTGAAATACTTCGTTTACCATGCATGATTTCACTTAGCCGAGATTGAGGAATTCCGGTATCCTTATAAAGTTGATACGCACTTAAACCTAAAGGTTTAAGGAACTCTTCATTTAATATATCTCCAGGATGTGGGTTCTTAATCCATTTCTTCATAAACAAACACAAACAATCCAATTAATGATAATCAACAATTTCAACATCATAGGCATCTTGTTCATGCCATCTAAAGCAGATTCGCCATTGATCGTTTATTCTTATGCTATACTGCCCTTTTCTATTTCCTGAAAGTAACTCTAATTTATTGCCTGGCGGTGATTTTAGATTTTCAACACTTTGAGAGTTGTTGATCATCCTCAATTTTCTAAGAGCTATTTCTGAAATCTGATTTGGAATCGATTTAACAAATAAGCCTTTCCAGACTTTTTCTGTGTCTTTGTTTTCGAAACTTTTGATCAATTTACTAATACTTACATAAAATGTAAGTATTGTCAATCTAAATAATCAATAAAAATGCTCTCAGAAAACCCGGACATGGATGTCCGGGATGCATTAGAATAATCTACAAGGTTTATTACGTCTAACGACCAAGGCTTGACGACGTTTCGCGAGTGCGCAAGCACTTGGCGCGAGGCTTGCTACCGCAAGACGAGTGACAAAGCGAAATGTGGCGTAGCCCAAGCAAGAGTCGCGCAGCGATCTCGAAGCGCAGCGTCAGAGCCGATAGTTAGACGCAGTGGCGAAATTATTCAACTGATTCCATATACTGATTTTTTAAAGATAATGTATTTGGATCGTTTGTATGCCTTAAAGTTTTGGTTTGCGGGTCGTATGCAAATATGCTAAAAATCTTGTCTTCTGAATTTTTGATAATTAATCTTTCATTCTTTATTTCCCAAGTATTTTCATTCTGATTCCTACCTCTTCCTATCGTTCCGTCTGGAGAGAATATAATATCCTTTGATTTCTTCGTTTCAGAATTATATACAAAATTAAATCGCTTATTTACTATTAGATTATATAGGTCATTAGTTGGATTTTGCCCCGATTTCAATTTATTTTCTTTTATAATAAATTCCTTTAAAGAAAGAATGTTTTTCTTAAATCTAATAGATTCTACTCTTTCATTTGATTCATTGCCTTCAAAGAGAAAGGAAATGTCTAATTGCTTATGTATAAAACCTTTTAGATTATTCAGTACCGACTTTTCTGCCACTGGTAGTATATTCAAAGAATCGTTTTTGATTTCCTTAAAAGCATTTGCATACCCAATCTCCTGGTTTATCCACTGTTCAGAAATAGATTGCCTCGTAAGAATTGGAACAAAATAGTTTGATTCCTTTATTCCATCCGTGACTTTTTTCGTTAGTGATATCATTTCGGATTTATTATTGGCAATGATGATTAATTCAATTTCCGGTGCATTTGAGAATACCTGCTGAATTAATTTTATCTTTTTTCTATCTTTTTCCGAATAACTGATAAATAGTTTAATTTTCATATTACCTATAGAATTTAATAGCCATTGCGTCTAACGACCAAGGCTTGGCGACGTTTCGCGAGTGCGAAGCACTTGGCACGAAGCTTGCCATGCAAGATGAGTGACAAAGCGAAATGTGGCGGAGCCTGGAGCGAGGGCGCGTAAGCGTCCCGAAGCGTAACGCCAAGCCGAAAGTTAGACGTAGTTGCCTAATTATAACTGATTATAGTAACCAATTCCGCTGAATTAAACATATCAACAGGAGAAATTACCGGTTCAGAGTAGGGAATATTATTCCCATACCGCTTTTTCATTAAATACTGCACTTTTGATGATGATAGATCAAAATCTTTCAAAGTCTTTAAATCACCTAATTTCTTACCTGTAAATTTATCATACAATTTCCAGATTAATTCAGTACAGTAAATACGATCATCTTGCCAGCCAAAATAAATATCATAGTGTCGACCTAACAGAGAATCTCCATATTGTTTCATTTCTTGAATTTTACTATTAGTTAATACTTTTTCGCGATCTTTAAGGCGCTTGATAACATAGTGATTCTTCCGGCCTCTTTTAATAAAAGTAGACAAAGGAGTAATTCTTACAGGTTCAATTGCTTCAAGAACTTTATAATCATTACCGTATTTAAAAATAATTCCCACATGTGTGTATCGTGATTTAGTCGCTGCTTTAATTGCTTTGGCTTGTTCAGAATTTGATTCGTGGAAAATAATATCCCCTTCCATTAAATCAGAAGATTTAATCTGCTCAGCTTTCAAGTCCCAGAAAGACATAAATAGAATTACTATTAGGAAAAGTGTCTTATTCATTTTTTCTTCTTTAATTATATTTTTAGGCAATTACGTCTAACGACCAAGGTGTTCCGACGTTTGCAATGGCACGAGTTTGCTTATGCAAACGAAGTGACAGAAGCAAATGTGGCGAAGCCCGAGCGAGAGTTGCGTAAGCAAGCTCGAAGCGCTGCGGAAGCACCGATAGTTAGACGACGTTCCATTATGCTAAATACTCGGCAGCTTCATTCATTTTTGCGGTAAAGTCTCTTAAGTCGAATTTTTCTCGAAAAAGATTTTCCCTTAGGATCTTATTATCATCTTTCCAAAAGTTTTCTATATTGTTATCACTGAATTCTATTAACTTAGTTTGATCCAAGAGGATTGTCTTTATACAGTACCGTGCGATTCCTTCTACAATAACACAAAGTTTTTCCACATCTCTTCCGCTGAGATGAGATAATCCCTTTAAAGAATCATGCATATGTTCTACATTACTTCGAATAGAATAAATATCGTTTATTAACGTATGATACTCAGTCCCAATGAATAATTCTGTCTTTGATTTGAATTGACGACCAGTTTCGCCTTTAGTTGGGACTATGAAACTCTCTAATGATCTTACGTAATTATGAATACGATCTTCCGCAAAGAAAGTATTAATCCCATTAATAAAACTTCTTATACCTCTCTGAATTCGTGAATGGGATTTTGTGGCTAAAAAGTTTTTTAAAGTCGCAAATATATCTCTTAATTCGGAGATATTGCTTTCTTCTATTAAAAATTCAGGAGTAACATGGTTAATTCCCGGCTTCTGCAGAGAAGAAACAGTTTGAACTTTCAGATTCCCATCTATCATTGCACCGGAGATAATAAATGGAGGATAGTCACAATTAAACCCTGCAACTAATAGCAAGGCATTAAAACATAGATGAGCCAAATTGCTTAAATCTTCATTATCTGAATCAATTACATTCGGATCTTTCACTTCTTTTTGAATTATAATATTTAGATTCGATAACTTAAGCCTTTCAGATTGTATCTCCCCCATCCAATTCTTCCACAAACTATCAATTTCTACAAACTGTTTAGTCAAGAGCGTGAGATTTGGAGCAATCTGATATGATGGCTTGCGCAATCTGTGACCTGCTCCATACACACTAACCAATGCAAACTTTTCCTTATTCTTGAGCATATTTTATGGAATGTCGTCTAACGACCAAGGTGTTCCGACGTTTGCGATGGCGCGAGGCTTGCTTTGCAAGACGAGTGACTGAAGCAAATGTGGCGTAGCCCAAGCGAGAGTTGCGTAGCAAGCTCGAAGCGAAGCGGAAGCACCGATAGTTAGACGCTGTGATGCAATATACTAAGATGCTTTATCCTAACTTCATGTCTTGTATAAATTGAAAGATTGCCGAAGATGCAATGTTGGAAAAATATGGATGATATAGAATTGATTCAAGCTGCTTTCTAAATTCCGAAACACCATCTTTTCCTTCTTCCTCGCCCATTTTTTCTGAGATAGCTTTAAACAATTCACCAATAGTAATATTATTGTAAATATTTCCTATTGCCAATTGTCCTATATTACTCCCGGAGATTGTTACAGGATGTATGGGCTTATTAGGGCTATCAACTGACTTCCAATTTGTAATAACGAGATCTTTGTTTTGAGTTTCAAACACTTTTGCCTCGTACCACTCATTTAATGAAATCTCTGGATAACTTGCACCATTCGGTGTTGGTGCAGTTTTTTTAAAGAAGAGTTCTTTTCCGAATTCCTTTGCCTCTTCTCCAAACTTCCTCCTTAGGCGGATTCCTTTTTGTTGAGCAGAACCCATAGCAATCATCGCTATTTCTTCATCCAAATCTTTAGAATATAGAGTAAATATAGACATATCTTGATGCTCCTGAAGTCGAAAAAGAATATTACTTTGAACGAGAATATATTTGCATCATTGCGTCTAACGACCAAGGCTTGACGACGTTTCGCGAGTCCGAAGGACTTGGCGCGAGGTTTGCTCAGCAAAACGAGTGACAAAGCGAAATGTGCCGAAGGCCAAGCGAAGGTGCGAAGCATCCTGAAGCGCTGCGTCAGAGCCGATAGTTAGCCGCCGTTACTCGAGTCGTAGTAAAAAATTGTAGGCCCGTTCTTTACCCTAGTTTTTTCATCCTTTACTTGATTCTTATATAAATTCAGTGAATGGTACAATGTAGTTTCGACAAATCGATTTAGATTCGTAACAGTAAACTGATAGCTTGAACAATGAAACCATAAGGCAAGAAAAAATAAAGCGATGGCCATCGCTATAAATCCGCAGTGCGGTATCCAAGGATAGATATTGAAGCAAAGATAGTATAATAAATAACTTATTGTAAAGATTCCGGCAAAGATCAAAGAAACGAGGGTTGCTCCATTTCCATGCATCAAATCGGTTAAAGAGTCATTTCTACTATTAACTTTTTCCAAACCTTGATCGTCGCTCCTCAAACGATGCCAAATAATATTTAAGACACGCCATAATTCTTCTTCATTACTTAATTCTTTTAAATCTTCCGCTTTGAAATCAACCAACCCATGCGTACGCAAACGAATAAAATAATCTCGATAAGTCACTTTCGGATAAATAGGCAGTCTCCAGAATAATAAATGATGAACTGAACTTATTACAAAACCTATACCGACTGAAAAGGAAGCAAAAAGAGTAAGGTTAATGTCGGTAAATGATAACTCGTCCATAAAGCTCATGTCTGGTAAAAAAGAAATAGAAATAAGTGTGAAAGAATAACCTGCAAATGTAAAAACTGGAATTATATAGCGAATAATTTTATTAAATTCATTCATAAATTTTAGTCTTTTAAACGAAATTCCGAGTTATGGCGGCTAACGACCAAGGTGTTCCGACGTTTGCGATGGCACGAGTTTGCTTTTGCAAACGAAGTGACAGAAGCAAATGTGGCGTAGCCCGAGCGAGTGGGTCGCGAAGTGATCCCCGAGCGTAGCGGAAGCACCGATAGTTAGGCGACGGCTCTGCAAGTAATACTGAAAAATCGAGCCACGGATGGCGTTATTAATTATTTATGAGCATAA
>NZ_NPDR01000018.1 GCF_002811765.1 Leptospira saintgironsiae
GACTGATCAGAGATATTTATTCAGGCAAAAAAGAAGAAGTTCTGAGATAGGCTACTGAATGTTGGAATTCCAACATGTAAAAGGTGCTGCCCCCACCCTAGCTTTGGGTGGCGGGGAGTGGCTCGTGGGAGCACCCCGTCCCTATATCATATAATTCTAATTTCCACAATCAATTTTTCAGAGAAAGACTTTTGTTGGAATTCCAACATTCGGAATTATAAAACTTCAGAAAGTAAAAGTGTTCGCGAGAACCACTCCCATGAAATCTTTCACAACTTCGGCTACTTCATCCAGTTTGATAGATTCTTGGTCTACAATCCTTTGGCCCACAGTTCCTAAAATAATACTGATCAAAAGCCTATTCAGGTTCGGATTTGTGATCCCTAAATGTTTTGTGATGATGGTTACGTATTCTTTCATCGCTTCTGCAATGAGCTGTTTCTCTTCATCATGATTTTTTAATCTAGAAACATCGCAGATAATATAGAGAAGATTTTGGAAATAAGTTTCTCTGTCCTTGACCATCGTAAAGAGTGCTTCTACCCTTTTTTCGATGGTTTGGTTATCTTCTCCCTTTGAATAAACTTGTAACTCTTCGATGTCTTTGTTGAGTACGAACTTTACAAGTTCTTTAAATATATCTTCTTTAGTGGAGAAGTAGTGGTAAAGAGTTCCGGTGGAAACATCCAATTCTGTGGCGATTTCTCTCATGGAAACAGCCGAATACCCGCGCCTCGCCAAAATATCTACACACTTGGAGAGAATCTCGGCTTTGTATTTTTCGTGGTTTACGATTTTAGGCATTTCTTGGGTCCTGAAGAGTTTTTTCTATTTACCGTTTTCGCTAGTTCTAAGGCTCCTTTGAGAAGGAAAGGGAAGTCCACCCTGTCATTTTAAGGAGTAAGTTAATTATTTTATTTGTTCGAAAAAAGAATGCAAGTGTTTTTTCCAGTTTGGGTCCAGATGGCTTAAGATCCTTTCCTTTTGTTCTTCCGCATCCTTACGTCCTGTTTCGAATGCATGCTTCACAAGGTTCGGATTCGTATAGTCAAAGCCTTGCTCTATAAATGGCCCATCCGGAGAAACAAGCAATGTATCCGATAAGACCGAGGCAGATTTTCCTATTAAGGTAGTAGGTTCATAAAAAACTCCTATCTTAGGTAGGTCGGGGGAGAAGTCTTCGATCAATAAATTATTAGTTAGGCCCCCATCTAAATAATAATTCCCATTAAAACTTTGAAGAGGCAAAACTGGGAATGCGGAGCAAGAGTTCATTACGATCTGTGTGATCGTTTCCGGGTCGGTCAGGTCCTTCTCTGTAAAAACTTTTTCTCTCCAGCCCCAATCTTTCATCTTTTGTAATACTTCAAAAGGTTGTTCTCCCTTTCTTCTTAAGGTTTCGTCCTTAAAATAAGCTCGGATGATAGAAGCGGCCTTTGCAAAAAGTATTCTTTGTATAGGTTGGCCTTTTTTGTTTTTGTCCAAACTTTCATTCGGGATCTCTACTGTATGGATCCTGATCTTTGCGGACTTGGAGATGAGCTTAGAAAACCGAAGACAATATTCTACAGTCCTTCTTGCGATACCATGATGAGGGAAGGGCGCGCTGATCCTAAGAAGCCTATTCCAATAAAAGTTTTTAGGATTTCGTTTAGTTAATTCTTGGAAATAATTCGAACTGTCTTCTTCTGTTTCGGATAAGGTGCTGATTGCCATTGCGGCTCCAGCGCTTACTCCAGAAACTTCTTTAATTTTTAGACCCCAGGTTCTTAGTGTATATGCAAAACCCAGTCCGTAAAATGCTTTGATCCCTCCGCCAGCGATTGCAAGAGCGATTTCCTTTTTGGTCCCTAGTTCTTGCCATGCGGTCCGGATACCGTTTTTTAATTTAGTTTCTAGGGAAAAGAGCGGGTTCATTTTCCTACATAATGGTTGTGTCACCAAATCATGGCAATTTTAATTTGCCCGAATCCAATTTCTTTACAAGATCGGAATATAGACTAGGAGTGTAAGCTTGGCGAATCAAAAAGATTTAGAAGATATGCAGAAAGAATGGGAGAAGTTTTCCAAGGCCGCACCTGGCTTGAAGGTTCCTCCTCCTGCTTTTAAAGAACTTTCCGGTGAGTTTGTTTCTTATGTAAGGAAGAAGGAGATGGTCTGTAGTTTTTATGTAGAGCCTAGATTTTCCAATCCAATGGGAGTTTTCCAAGGTGGATTTTTAGCGGCTGCATTCGACAATACTTTCGGTCCATTATGTTATTTGGCGGCGGGAAAACCTACTACTACTTTAGAGTTAAGCGTTAGTTATATTCGTATGGTAAAAGAAAACCAAAGAATTACCGTCCAGGCAAAGGTAGTTGCTCGAGGTAACCAACATATCTATCTAGAAGGGGAAGCATTCGATGAAGAAGGTAAACTTCTCGCAAAATCAACAACTCAAGTTTTGATCTTAAGACTTCCAGGTGGAGCTGCTTAAAATATTAAGTTTCTGAGATGGAAGGGGGAGAAGGAATTTCCTCTTTCGGTTCAGTGATCCTCTCTAAAGGAAGCTTTTTCACGTGCTCCGCCATCTCTTTTAGGATGTTTGCGGTGATATCTTTCATGATATCACCGATCACTTCTGTTTCCAAAACTTCTGCGATCATTCTTCCGATATCTTCCCCTAGTTTATGAGAAATCTGAGACATGAAAGGTATCTTGGATAATTCTTCTAATAAAAACTTAGACTGTAATGATTCATTTACCTTAGAGTTGAGTTGGTCGTTATGTTTGGAAATAGCTTCTTTTGCGAGCTGGCTATAATCTAGTCTCAGCATCACTTCTTCCACTCTTTCCAATGAATGTAAAAATACCGCATCTGCGATTGTATCTACGATCACATCTCTGAATCTGAAAGTGATCTCTCGAGTTAATACTTCGCTTACATTCTGTCCAGAAGTCCCGAATCTATAAAATGCAATCGCAAGTTTAACCCCTCTTAAAAGTAAGAATGGTCTAAGGAAATAAAGTGGAACGATCCCTATAAGCTCGTACCAGTTTGTTCTCAAATATTTTTTGATGTCTTTTTTTTGTCGAACTTTGATCCAAACTTCTATTCCCCATAAAAATATAACGAATAGATCGAATGCAAGAACATAGGCTGGGATATCTTTGTGGATGAATTCCTTGTATGAGTTAACAAATAATAAGAAGAATACGTCGATTGCGGCTAGGCTTAAAAGAAAATAATCTCTTGCCGTACCTGGTAAAACACTTCTCCAATATTTTACAGTTCGTATGAAGTTTCGGATTTTAGAGGATTTTGCCGGTTGGGAATTTGCTTCCACCATGTGCCATTGTCCGATTCGGTTCGGTGTTTACAAGTTTTTCCAAAACATACATTCTGGTCACTAGTTTTAAAGGGATGCATTTAGTCGTAGACGGTTTCAACCTGATTTACAAAATTCCTGAATTGGAAGAGTATATGTATTCCAATCGTTTGAGGGATGCCAGAGTAGGCCTCTTGAGAATTTTGGAATCTTATTCTTCTAAGCTGAAAAGTTCTAAGGTCCATGTTTTCTTCGATGGTAAAAAAGAAAAAGGGAACGAAACCAAAGAAGATTCGTATGGAAAAATACGCGTTTATTTCAGTCAGGACAGAAAGGCGGACGATTTGATCAAGGAATATATCAAATACGCCCCGAGACCTGCGGATCTATTCGTCGTAACTTCTGACCAGGAAATTTTGGCTTTTGCAAAAAGACTAGGAACAAAACCTATACTATCCGAAGAGTTCGTAAAAAAAATAGAAAGCGCCTTAGCGGAAAAACCGACTCGGGAAGAAAAGGACTCGGGCGTAAAACTTTCTCCGGGAGAGATGCTCTACTGGAAGGAACTATTCAAGAAGGGAAAGTAAAAGAGTGCTCTACAATTCGATCTTATTTTTCGTTTTTTTCTCAATCGTTTATTCTATTTATTGGCTTCTTCCAGAAAAGAGAAGATCTGATTTTTTACTCATTTCCAGCGGGATCTTTTACATTGTAGCTTCTTCCACAATTCTGAGTGGGATCTATTTCTTTTTTCATTTTTTAATCATAGTTTTATTCAATTATTTCGCTTACTTTAAGATCAAAACTTCTGTAAAACCTAAGGGTTGGATGATATTCGCAGTTCTATTGAACGCAATCAACCTAGGTTTCTTTAAGTATTTCTATTTTATGAACAGGATACTTTTTGATCTTACTCAATATCCATTTTTTGACGAAGTCCCAAGAATATTACAAATCTCTCTTCCATTAGCAGTGAGTTTTTATAGTTTCCAAATGATTGCAGCTGCAGTAGATGCTTATAGAAAACCAGAAGGAGAATTGATCGGTCTTAAGCAATATCTTGGTTTTGTAATATTCTTCCCTGTGCTGATTGTGGGACCAATTTTAAGAACCAAAGATTATTTTGTAAATATTGGGCATTTGAATCCGGATAAGGATAAGATTGTTCGTGCTTCTTATTTGATGATCGCTGGTCTGATCAAAAAAATACTGATCGCTGATCCCGTGGCCGGAGTTATCGCTCCAGTTTTTGGAAATCCAGGACAGTATGATAATCTTTCACTGGTCTTAGCAGCATTTGGATATGCGATCCAAGTATATTGCGATTTTTCAGGACTTACTGATATGGCAAGAGCAGTTGGCTTGTATTTTGGATTTGAACTTCCTGAGAACTTTAATGCACCTTTGTTTTCTCCTTCCGGAAGAGAGTTATGGCAGAGATGGCATATGAGTCTTTCTTTTTGGCTTAGGGATTATATTTATTTTCCTTTGGGGGGAAGTAAAAAAGGAGAATGGCGCACTTATATCAATCTGATCATCACTATGACTGTGGGTGGTGTCTGGCATGGAGCAGATTATACATTTATTGCCTGGGGATTTTATTGGGGAGTTATACTCGCATTCGAAAGATTTCTGGTTGGTAAGTTCGGTTGGAATGATGAAGATTCCAAAAGTAAAATTCTGAATTTTTTAAGGATACAATTCGTATTCTGTTTATTCTCCTTCAGCGCGATCTTGTTCAGAGCAAATTCTGCGACCAAGATGATCCAACATGTTGTTGGAATTGTAACTAATACACAAAATTATCTTTCTGCGTCCTTACAATCCTTAGGTTTTGGTTGGATAGAAAATTCGATCTCATTGGTTACAGGACCTTCTCCTTTTATTTTGGAATCCATGAAAAACATTGAAAAGATCGGATATTCTTATTTGGGATTTATAGTATTTCATTGGATCCAATCCAGAAAGGATCTGTTAATGAAATGGGGAAAAGGAAAAGATTGGATAGTTGTTGCCTGTGGTGTGGTGACGGTATTTGCAATCGCATTATTCTCGGAGGATTCCGGAGCCTGTATCTATTGCCAGTTCTAGGCTATAAATGATTATGAAAAAGAATACATTCTTACTTCTTCCTCTACTTGTTCTTTTAATCTCTTTGGGTTTAGATCGTTTGTTTACCTTAGAGTTTTTTCAATATTATTATTCGAATACATTATCTCATTTGAATTTTATCAGCAAAGAAGATCTATATTCAGATCTGAAAGAATATCTGAAGAAGGATCCAGCTTCTCGTAAAAAAATATTAGTATTTTTCGGGAATTCCAGAGCACTTTTACTTCCTACTAGAGAGTTGGAAAAAAGACATCCGGATTGGATATTATATAATTTTTCAGTCCCAGGCGGCTCTCCAGATTATTTCTTATATTGGATAGAAAGATTTAAATCGGATGGCACAAAACCTGATTTTGTGCTCTTGGACCAATCATTAGAAATTTATAATAAAACCCCTGTTTTAGCATTAGATGAAGTTTTGATCTATGGACTTTCTACTGATTTTTTCTTCAGACATTGGACCAGATATTCTAGGGAAGAATTATCAGTATTTATCTCTAAACATCTATTCCATACTTATCGAGATAGACCTAAGTTGTGGAGAATTTCGGAAAGAATGCAAAATTCTTCTGCCTTAGCTAAAGTATACGAGGCTGCAGTCCAAAAAGTACTGACCATGCTAAAAGAAGATAGGGGAAGTACTCCTAGAGATCTAGTTAAGCAGAAACATACGGATGAACAACTTGTCCAAGCCTCTGAAACGGATTTTTCTTCTTATTTAAAACCTTATACATTTCATACGAATATGTTTGAAATGCAAAAGGATTCCATTCATATCTTAAAAGGGTATAATGTTCCTTATGCTACAATTTGGGTAAAGGTTGCTCGCCCATATTTTAATCTGTACATGACTAGAAAGGTCGAAACCTCTGAAGGACTCAAAACCCCCATGGAAGTCTGGAAACCAATTGTAGAGAAGTTTAATCAAGAAACTGGGACTGCCTTCTGGAATATGAACGAGGATCCGAAATATAATTGTGAAGAATTTGCGGATCCGGGCCATATGTCCCCGAATTGTTTTCCTGTATTTGGAGATTATATTTTTAAAAAGTTAGAAGAGACTTTTCCTAAGGCTCAAACAAAATAAGGGATAAGTTCTGGGAGAATTTCTCCCGCTTTTCCTTGTAAGAATAGATCTGCGTATCTGCTATAACCGCTTGGATCTATATTGATCTCTATTACAAATGCTCCGTTTTCCTTTGCAATTCTGGCAAGTTCCACTGGAATTCCCACAGCGCCAGAAGAGCCGATCACAAAAACAATTTCTGATCTTTCCGCAAGAGTGACTGCTCGATTTAAAAGTTCTGTGTCGTAAGATTCTCCAAACCATAAAACATCTGGTCTGACTAAACTTTTGCAATTTGGACAGTCAGTAGAATTTTTAAGTTTAGAAGGATCTGAATCATAGGTTCTATTACAATTAATGCATCTATTCCTGAAAATATTGCCATGGATTTCTATAATCTTTCCAGAGCCTGATTTTTTATGAAGGCCATCCACGTTTTGGGTGATTAGATTAAAATCGGATCTATTCTTTTCCAATTCCGCTAATGCAAAATGAGCTGGATTCGGAGACTTGGTCGAGATTAATTCCATTCTCCAGATATACCATTCCCAAACTAGTTTAGGATTTTTTTGAAATGCCTGAGGAGTTGCAAGTTCTTCCGCTCTGTATTGTTTCCAAAGACCTTCTTTTCCTCTAAATGTAGGAACTCCACTTTCTGCAGAAATTCCAGCACCAGTAAGTGCCAGGATAGTTTTAGAATTTTTGAATCTGTTTTTTAATTGCTCAGAAATTTCCATTTTTATGAAGGAAGGTGAAGATTCTTTTCGACTTCTTTTCTTTTTTCTATTCCGGAAAGAAGTTCTACAATTTTTAAAGAGAATTCGAAAGCAGAGCCAGGACCAAGACTCGTTAGGATTTTATCAGAAAGTTCCAATCTGCTGCCGGTATATTTTTCGTCGGTAGGAACACTTCCTGGAAATGCTGTAAATTTATGGTTTTGAAGAATATTATGAGTCAGTAGAACATTCGGTGCAGCACAGATTGCACCAATCCATTTGTCTTCTTTTTTAAAGTTCTTTAATATTTCCGAAATTAAGGGATTTGTATTCAGATTTTTGGTACCTTGGTTTCCTCCAGGCAAAATGATCATATCAAAAGAGGAAGGATCAATATCCGACAAAAGAGAATCTGAGACTAATTTGACTCCTCTGGAAGCGGTAACAGTATTTGTGGAAATTCCCGCAGAAACCACTTCTATACCAGCTCTTCGAAGCACATCCACTACGATGACTGCTTCCATTTCTTCCATTCCGTCAGCGAAAGGAACTAGCACCTTAGGCATATTCTTCTCCAGTAATATTAACTTAAGAATTCTTGGAGAAGAAATCAATTAAAACTTAGGCGAGAAAATTCTCCCGTCTGGTTTTTAACTTTTTAGTTCAGGCTTTTTGGACCAAGTAAGATTCGAATTTAGGAAGTAGTTTGATACCATTGCAGTCAGAATGGAGAAAATATCCGCGCTGAATTTTAAAGTAAGTTCAGAAGCTCCATCCCATCCTTTGAAAATGGAATGGTAGATAAAATGGAATGCAGACATCTGCACCAAAATTCCAACCATACTTACTAAATGAAACAGTAGAAATCCAAAGGTCAAATTTTTTCCAGAATATCTTCTTTCGTAAAACGTAAAGTAGTTATTCAGGAAGAAGTTGGAGAGTATCGAGAGCTCTATTCCGAAAAATACAGAAAGTGAAAAAGGATCCAAAAAAGAAATTCCTGTTTGGACTTCTGGAAATTTGCATAATTCTGCGATTAGAAATCCTACCAAGTTTACAAGAACTCCACTTGCTCCGACTAGAGAATAGAGTAGGAAGGTAGGAGAGATCCATTTTCCAAAACGAATATCTAAGATTGCCAAAAAGAAACTTTTGATCACAGAATTATTCAGTTTGGTTTCTCCATAGATTCTAGTTTGAAAAGTATAAGGGATTTCTTCTATTTTAAGATTTTCCTTACTTCTTCCCAAAAATTCTAATAGGATCTTAAAACCTCTTGGGTTGATCGAGTTTTTAGTTTCTGAATACACAGAACGTTTAATCCCGAAATAACCACTCATAGGATCTGAAACGGGAAGTCCCAAAAGACCTTTTGCTAAAAAATTTGCAAATCTACTGATTCCAATTCTTGCTAAAGACCATTTGCCGGTAGATCCACCTTTCGCGTATCTCGTCCCAAGACAAAGATCTACGTCTCTTTCGTAGAATGAACGGATCATCTCCGGGAGAATTTTTTCATCGTGTTGAAGGTCTGAATCCATCACTACGAAAACTTCTCCTTCTGCAGCGCCCATCCCAGTTAAAACTGCGGATGATAAACCTTTACCACTTAATCTACGTATAACTTTAAGTTGTGGGATCTTTTCTTGAAGATGTTCCGCAATTTCCCAAGTATGATCCGGGCTATCATCATCCACTACGATGATCTCATGGCGGTAATCGGATAAAGATCTGGTAATCCTATCTGCAGCAATAGGTAGGTTTTTGCTTTCGTTGTATGTAGGAAGTATAACGGAAACGGATGGTCGCATAGGACCAAATTCCTAGTTTGAAGTTTTGAATTCAAGATTTTAAGTAATTAATTGATTACATACTAGTTAAAATAATTTTCCAGACCGAAGTATTGTTAGTATGATGGAGATAGAAACCGGTCTATTCAAATTTTATAATACGGTCTAAGAATATACTACGGTTTGTAGTTTTGTTGATTGGGTTTCGAGTATCTATGCTTAGCTAGCGCAATGAAGTTTAGACTCTTAATTTTACCGTTGGTTCTGGCGTTATCGTATTCTTTCTACATTTCGAATCGTTTCGACTTCTAACTATAAAATAGTTTATAGAGCAATGGTATCGATAGTTCGACCGTTGCACAAATTAAAGGAGAAATTATGCTTTTAAGCAATTTAGTGAATCATTTCTTTCGAATTGAGGAGGGTGGCAGATATAATGTAATTATTCGGATCCTTGTGGGAGGAGTTTTTATCTGGGAAGGAATCATTAAATTCCTCTTTGTAAATCAAGGAATTGGAAGGTTTACTAAGCTAGGATTTATGCATCCGGAGATGACCGCGTCTTTTATTGGAGGTTTGGAAATTTTAGGTGGGACGATGCTCGTACTCGGAATTTTGACAAAACCATTAAGCTTCGTATTCATTATACAAATGCTCGTGGCAATGTATCTAACGAAGTTGCCTCTATTATTCGGAACTTCTCCATTAATGCCTCCTCAAGCTCCGCCAATTTTCGGAATTTGGGCAGTACTACATGAAATTCGTTCAGAGTATTCCCAGTTACTTGGATGTTTGTTTTTATATTTATCTGGACCAGGTCATTTTGCTTTTGATTCTGTTTTAAAGCGGAGAATATTAACAACTTGACTTTCAGAGGCAGAAGGTATCTGATCCTGGGTCGAAAATAATCGGATGGGTGACAAGATGTCTTACACCTATAGAATGTTAGTCTTCTCTAGTTTCTTATATTTAGGCGTTTTTGATTTTGGAATGAATACCATTCTGGAACAAGTTTTAGATCCTTCTGCCCAAACTATAAACCAATTGGAAGCGAGTTCCTGTAATCCACCTGGAACATACGAATTTTTTCCAGGAACAGGTTATTATCCGAGTGGATCAAGTGAAGTCTATTCATGGCAAACACCAGCAGGTAATTCCTTTGAAGGTTTTGAAACCTATTTGGATGGAGCCGTGATAGAGACTAGTTCTAATAAATCTTTGCAATCTCATCTCGAAGTGACTTCCGGGACCTTAACATCCAAACATCTTTCCAATGGAGTTTATAAGAGGGCTAAAACTGAAGATTATAATTTCAGAATGCTGATCCAAGGTTTAAATAATAACTCCCGAGTAAAGTGGACTGATCAGGCGCTGGAAGCTCGTTTCTATATAGATTCGTGGCAGGAGTCATCCGATAGCTGGCAGGGAATCCATCTATTTACTAGATATAGAACGGAAAATGATCTGTATGTGGCGTCTCTTCGAAGTGATGGAACCGTTTATTTTAAGAAAAAACTTTGTGGGACTTATACGACCTTAGCAACGGGAACTCTTAAAGACCAGGCAGGAAATCCTAAGTCTTTCAATACAAAACAATGGTATAAACTTACCTTGGTCGCGATTGGAAACCATATCGATTTTTATGTGGATAATGTCTTACAGTTGTCTATCACAGATGGGACTTTTAGTTGGGGAACTTCTGGGATCAGAACTGATTATGCAAATGTCTATTTGGACGATCTGATCTTGCATGATGATTTGAGCGATTTCTGATGGATAAGAAGAAGGCCCTCAGGTTTTGGATTTTGTAGTAACTTCGACAGTAAGCCGCATGAGCGATATTGCGTAAATTCGCCTTTTCCTTATATTATTCCCAACTTCCGATAATAGGTATTATGTCTCATTGGGAAAAGCCATGGGGAATATAGGAAGATGAGAGTATGAGAGTTTTGCTAATCTCCAAAGTTCTTGTTAATTCAATTTTGAAGACTCAAAAAAAAGAAAATCAATTGTTACTGGTGAACAAATGTTCTTTATATTTGAATGTACGTTCACTATATATTAAATAAATATTATGAACTACCTTTTGGTTAACCACGTAAATTGGTTGACTATGATCCTTTTGACTGTTAATAGATTGAAGCCCGTGTAATCGACTTACAAGGATTTTGAGGGAATAGATTGAATGAAAATGTACAAAGTATGAATCGAAAATTCTAAATTAAAAGAAAAGGTAAAAATATAATGAATAGAATAGTGAAAGTGTGTTTTGTCTTAGTTCTTTTTGTAACGGGGATATCATCCGTAGTTGCATCAGGTGGAGGAAGTGCTTCTAAAACTTTGGAAGGAATGTATCCGATTGTCTTATCTCATGGATTGTTTGGCTGGGGAGAAGATTCAACGGGAGCGATTAATCTTCTGACGTATTGGGGAGGCATGGATGACTATTTAAGATCTGAGGGAGCTGTTGTATATTCTCCGAGTAAAACTGCAATGGAATCTAATGCATTTCGAGGAGTTGAATTCAATACCAAAGTATTGTCTTTTATGGCTGCCAATGGATATAATAAAGTGCATATTCTTGGTCATTCCCAAGGAGGATTGGATAGTAGATATGCAATCACTCATTTAGGGCTTTCGTCAAAAGTATCTACATTGACTACACTCAATTCTCCTCATAGAGGAACTCCACTGGCCGATTTGATCAGAGATGTGGTTCCGGATTGGTTGAAACCATATGCAGCTGTTGTTTTAAATTCGCTGGCTAGTTTGATATATAATAAGAGTGAGCAGAATGCTTTGGCAATTTTGTCTCAAGTTACGATTTCCGGACAGACTTCTTTTAATGCCCAGACTCCGAATATTTCTGGAGTAAAGTATTATTCTTACGGCTCATATATTACTCTGCCTGATTTAATACAACATCCGATTTTAGGTCTATTACAACCCGCTTGTGTTGCAGGGGGAATTGTATATGGTGTGGGAGCTTCTTGCGACGGGATTGTTTCTTATTCTTCTCAAAAATGGGGAAACTGGATGGGAGGCCCGGATTACGGTGTATTGGTTACGGGCATAGACCATATCCAGGCGACAAACGCACTATATTCCGGACAGGCTTGGTATGATGTAAAAGGTTATTTTTTAAAAATGGCTAAGAATATGAAAATGAATCAATAAAAGATTGAGATCAAAGAATGTTTCCGAAATCAGAAATTGACCGTGGAAACATTCTGTCTCATTGGAAGAAGGAACTGAAATTACTTTTTAATATCCTTGCCAGAGAGAAATGGTAACGATTGTTTTTCCGTTATCAGATTTGTTCTCACATTGGCATTTTATTTGCGCGGATTGGCTATAATAACCTTGCCCGAGTGAGAATCCTGGGGCTGGTTTGCAACTTTTATAGAGTCCACCTTCTACCAAACGGTTACAAGCAGCTTGGATCGCTGCCTCGATATCACCACTTTGGGAGCTGATTGTGCCTGGAATTGCTAAAAAGACCGCAACGGCTAATGCGGAAACGGAGATAAACAAAAACTTTTTCATGGTAAGGTCCGGAAACAAATAGGAACCTTCCTTTTGGAAAGAAAATATTTCAAACGAAAAATTTTGCAGATTGGAAAATTCTCTCAAAGTTCAGAAAGAAATTTCCAGCTTTTGTTTGGATGTTTAAGCTTTGAATTCTTGGACCTGTTTTTGTAAGGAATCGCTTAATTCCTCACATTTTCTGGCCTGATCTGCAGCCTCGACTGCATGTGTTGCAATGATCGCGTTTGAATTTTGGATCCGATCTAAAAAGTTTCGGATCTCTTCTAAACTTTTCTTCTCTGCTTCTGTCGCTTGGTGAACATTTTGGGAAATTTCTCCAGCATTAAACAGCGCTCCGGCCACAGTGACCCGGATATTCGTTTGTTTTTCTAAAAGAGAAAAGAAAGAATCTAAACTTTCTTTAATCGAATCTACATCACCCAAGATCAATGATATGGTTTTTGTGCCTGACTGAACGATGTCCGTGTTCTTGGTCATTTCTTCTTTCCCATCTCGAATCAATCTGGAAATTTCTTTAATGGTGCTCGCAGTTTGATCGGCTAATTTTGAGATCTCATCTGCAACTACCGCAAATCCTCTTCCATGCTCCCCGGCTCTGGCTGCTTCTATGGAGGCGTTTAATGCGAGAAGATTTACTTTATCTGCGATATCAGTGATTGTTCCTAATTTTGCAGTTGTGCTGGAAGAACTTGATTCAATTCTTTTGATTGATTTTTCGATCGCCATTAGACTTTCTTCCGATTCTCTCGCGTGTTTCCATGCAGTTTCGAATAATGCTTTTGTGGAAACAAGTCCCGCTTCCATATCTTGAAAGCTGATCTCTAAGTTTTGAAAGGAATTTTCTAATGTCCCGGTTGCTTCCAGCTGCCTTTTGGCAGAATCAGATACGTCTGAGATTGCATCAGCTATCTGGTTCATACTTGCATTAATTTCTTCTAAACTATTTGCTTGGTCTGTCGTTCTATCAGCGACAGTCGCGGAACTTTGGACAAGACCTTCTAAAATCCCATTTACGGATTCCGATTTTTCTCTAACTTCTCCCTGGATAGACACATTATATTTTCGGACTTCTTCCAATTCTGCTAGGCTGATCGCCTGGTTGAAAAATTCTTTTTTAAAAGTTACGGAGAAATAGATCAATATTCCGGTCTCAAAGATTACGAAAATTGCATGTAGTAGTACGATATCCCATCCGTTCCCGTAGTTAAAAATGATGATAGGAGTTTCGGAAATTTTGTATCCCATGCTTTGGCAGAAGGATAACAATCCATGGTGGACCGCGATATACAATGCGCCTGGAAGAAGTGTTTTCCAATCTCTATAATAAAGAAGAAATGCTAATGCAACAAACACATGAAAATGCATTTCTATTCTTCCGAATTGTGACTGGATCAGTATTCCGGACCATGCCATGATGAGTACTGCATTCAAAATTCTAAGAATATATTCACCCCTTAGAAATAAGAAACCAATGCTCGCAAGTAATCCTACGATTATAGAGGAATTTAAGATGAATTTCCAGGTTCCATATTCTAAAGACAATAGAAATGCAAAAGGAATATGAGCCAAAAGAAGAATGTAGAAGAAGCGATCTACTTTTTTGGTCTCTTCCTTGAATTTTGATCTGGCAGTATCCTGGATACTTTGTTTATACTGAGGCGGATTCATGTGTTTCCCCGAAAGGATTTTTATTTTTTTTGGATTCGATCTTTCGAAGGATTCCGTTTTTGTTTTCGTTTATTATGAATCGCTTAAATGTTTGAGTGCTTTTGTTATTTTTTATCGCTTATGAATTTCAAAAGTTTACTAGGATTTTCATCCCAATGTTTATCAAATTCAAAAATTAACCCTTTAATTCTTCCTTGAGAATTGACCCAAAGAACTGAATCAGGATGATCTATATCTCCGCTTTTATTAGATGAGAATGCCATAATTCCGAAAAGTCTTGCAAGTTCGAAGGCCCTACCCCTTGTCTCCAATCGGATAAATTTAGTTTCTGATTTTAGATCTGAAAAATATTTTCTGAAACGTTCTTCTGTATCGTTTTCTGGATCTAAACTTACAAAGATGAGTCTTAGATCTTTTCGTTCAGAAATTAGATTTTTCAATTTTCGCAAACTGCCATGACATACTGTCTTACAGTTCAGATATCCGAAATAGACCAAATTTTCTTGTCCGATCAGAGTTTCGCGTATATCTATTGTTTTGCCATTTTCTTCACTTATCTGAAATTCAGGTAAATTTCTATCTGCTTCCATCATTCCGGAAGAAGAACTTGGTAAAAAATAAAATAACGGAAATATTACCGTTAATCCACCGATCGCAAGTTTCCAAATATCCGTCTGCATTCTACTAAAGAGGTACTTAAAAACCCTCTAATATTACCAAAGACGAATAACTTTCTTTTTATTCAAAAAATTTCCTAAAAGAAGACCCAACGAATTAAAGGAAATTTATTTATGAATATGTTAAGTTTAAGTTATTTCTTGGGAAAAAATTATTTAGACCTAGGACTGTTTTTTAGGAATTCCTACACCACGACAAAAATCCGGGATATCCGAATTCCCACATAGAGAACTGAATCATATCTTTTAAAGTTAAGTTAGAATGTTTTGAACTAGAAAGGAAGAGAAAGTCTCTTCGAAAACATATAGAGTAGCGTGACTCACCGATTTGTTACACCCCCAGCCCTT
>NZ_NPDR01000019.1 GCF_002811765.1 Leptospira saintgironsiae
CTTTGGAGATAGATTAGCATTTCAATAATTCTAACGAGAGTATATTTTAAGCCATATGTCGACTAACGACCAAGGCTTGACGACGTTTCGCGAGTGCGCAAGCACTTGGCGCGAGTTTTGCCCTGCAAAACGAGTGACAAAGCGAAATGTGCCGAAGGCCAAGCGAGAGTTGCGAAGCAAGCTCGAAGCGCAGCGTACAAGCCGAAAGTTAAACGCCGTTTCGCTTGCTAACTAATTAATCAAATAACTTTCACTCTATCTGTATCAATACAGCAATCATCAAATAAGGATTAAGCGAATTAGAGCTAAAGAAATAAGCAGCGCTATTGGCAGTAAGGTGAAAATCGATTTAAGAAGAGATTCTGATGCAACTCCAATTATATCTTTGCCAAATAATAACGAAAAAGCAACTACTAAACTAAGAAGAATTGCCAGCACACTATATAAATATAGTAATGCATATTTTAAGTCAGAGCGACGGGCAAAGAATATATACAAGATCAAGTATACACTGTAAATTGCAGAAATAAGGGCGCTAGCTGGAAATAGAAAAAGTAGCAATATAAATAATGTTTCGAAAACACTAGAAGCATATGCTCGTTCAAGTACTACAGGTACAGAAAAATATAATATTAGACTGACCAACTCAAGAAAGAATAAGGTAGTAGCTTTGTCATTTATTTGTTTAATCATTCTTATAAATTAATATTGAAGAAATGGCGTTTAACGACCAAGGTGTTCCGACGTTTGCAATGGCACGAGTTTGCTCATGCAAACGAAGTGACAGAAGCAAATGTGGCGTAGCCCGAGCGAGAGTTGCGAAGCAAGCTCGAAGCGTAGCGGAAGCACCGATAGTTATACGCCGTCACACATATCACTTAACTCTTTTATCAATTATGGGAATTAATTTTTCAAATAGTTGCAAAGCTTTTTTATTGACTCCATCTTCTTTCGACAATTGAGGAACGGCGAATATTATTGTAGAGGCATCCTTAGCAAGTTGATCCTTAATTTCATCGTCCTCGATTAAGCCATGATATCCAGGTATTGAAGATGAAATTGCCTCTCGGTGAGCGTATTGCTCTTCATATTCCCTTTCTTTGTTATATTGATTTATTCCCAAGACTAACAAATAAATAAAGGGTGCAAGAAGAGAGATTCTTAATACAATTCCCATATAGGCACCAGCGAATGGATCAGATTTCTCAACGCCCGTTTGATCCAATTTAATTGTTTCGATTGCCTTTTTCTCTAGAGAAGAGCTTAAGATACTACTGTTATTAAATCGGTCAAAAAACGGCAAAACGATTAAATACGATATAAGGAATGAAGCGCCTACTGAAGTTAGAACAAGTGCAAGCCAAAGCAATTTCTGTTTAACTATACTTACTTTTCTCTTGGCAAAAGCTTCAGAGATTTTAGTGCTATTTACTTCTAAAAGCACTTTTTTTGAAAGGTTAGTAAGCTCTAAGACACCTTCCAGCGCTTCTTGGGCCTCAGAACTAAGAGTATATAGTTTTTCAACTTCATTCTGAAGTACTTGGCCTCCTAAACTAAGAGAAGCTATATTATAAGACCGTAAAGCTTGCAAGATACGATCTAATGCAGACATTATTTGTGGAAAAGCTTGATCTTTAGCTACTTTGCTAGCCTCTTCAGCAATAAAAGTGTGGAGATTATTAGTTGCAATCCCTAACTGATTATTCATTTCATTAAAGAAGTTTATCGATAATGTCACCCCTGATAAAATATTATTAGAAATCGCTAAGTCAAATATTCTCGTTACTTCATTATATAAATTCTGAATATCTTCGAATTCATATCCATTCCATTCGTGCTCTACATAATGACTACTCAATCCTATTCCCTTGAGGCGATTATAGTTCTCTATTAAATTTTCAATATGATTTTTCTTCATTTTTCTTACTCAACGTTTATTTGTGATTGCGTCTAACGACCAAGGTGCTCCGACGTTCGCAACGGCACGAGTTTGCTTTGCAAATGAAGTGACGGAAGCGAATGTGGCGAAGCCCAAGCGAGCGGGTTGCGATAGCAAGCCCTGAGCGGCGCGGAGGCACCGATAGTTAGACGTAGTGGCGAGAATACTTACTACCGTCTGGCAAACGATATAAGTATTTCAATTCAATCATATATCTTCTTAACAAAGCAAAGTCCTTATGGAAAAAAGAAAGATAATCATTAATCTCCTTCTCACTATAATGACGGTCGCCAGATAAACCTATAGAAAGAAACTTTAAAAGCAAATTTTTAAGTTTAATTTGTCTAGGCCATACAATACGATTTTCAAATCCCAAAAATAGCTTCTTAATTGGAAAATAAGCCTTAAGCAATTCTAAATTCTGAGAATTTAAATAAATATCTTTGGAATGAGTACAAGCCAGAAATAAGCTATAGTCTTGATCACTAAAATTCTTCTCACTATCTGAGATGAAATGAATGCCTGGTCCTTTCTTAGTAAAAATGATGGATATAGATTTCAGAATCATCGATCTATCAACCTTCAACGATTTTTCATCGGAAATTACTACGAACTTTTGCCAATCAATAATAGGATCACATTCCTCTCCTAATAAACGTTCAATTTCTGCAGCTACACAGATTGAAAAGAAACTGTTAAGGTTATCAATAAGGTATTTCGGAATCTTTTCATATTTGGAGACTATTTCTAAATATGGACCTTTAATCGTGTTTAATATATGAGATAGATTAATTCGTTCCAAAACTATTTTTAATCAGACTTTTAAATCTTTCCCCTTAAATATGCAATTGTCTCGCCATTACGTCTAACGACCAAGGTGTTCCGACGTTTGCAATGGCGCGAGTTTGCTCATGCAAACGAAGTGACAGAAGCAAATGTGGCGAAGCCCGAGCGAGAGTCGCGTTAGCGATCTCGAAGCGGAGCGGAAGCACCGATAGTTAGCCGCCGTTAAATAAAAATTAAGAAAGTTCTTCCTTAATTCGCATATATCTCTGAATTGCAATTTCTCCATCAATTCCTATGACATTCAACGATCTTTTATTAAAATATTTTTCAATGTCATATCCGCTATTCATCAACAATATATAATTAATATAAAATAATCCGACGGTAGGCCATAATGACGGTGGCGACATATCAGTTTTACTAATCCATTTTTCTGCGAATTCTAATATTTTGTCTTTATTCTTTCGTAAGCATTCTTTCAAATTTGGAAGTGATAAAATTTCAAATTCACGCAACCAATATATTTCAGTATCTATTACCTCAGGTATACCAGACCCTCCCCTAACAAACTCAGCACCGATAAGTTGCCTAATAGATTCATTCAATTCTATGTAGTCTCTATCTTTTGATATATAGTATGTCATTATTTCTCTATCAATTTCACTATTATAGTCATTTGCTATCTCTTCTATCGATTCTCGATATTGTTTTATTTCATTTTCTAAGAAATTGAATTCTTCATCGGCCCATTCAAGCAAGCTTGAAACTCTTGAAAACCTACGGCGGAGATGTTTGGGAATTGTATATGTAAGTTTATATCCTAAATCATGCTCAATTTCGGCCCATGAATGTTGCAAAATTGATCGCAATTGTATTTCAAATTTCTGATCCTTGAATGTTTTATACTCTGATAGACTTGCTCGAGAATCAGAAATTTGACAAATAAAATGCAATGATTTATAGCCAAAAACTTCGGGATTGCTACTTGTCTTCTCTAACTTCGAATTTTTCATATCTAGTAAAAATTCGTTTTTGATGATATCGGCAACGGCATCAACATCCTTCTCTAAATATGTAACTATACGAAATCCGCATATATCTGTTATATCTTTGATGTTTTGATATTTTTGTTTTAGATCTATTTTTTCAGACAAGCTTTCTTTCGATTTTACTCTACTAGTTATATCAAGAACTTTTACTTTCTTTTCAGAAATCAAATGCGTCAGTAATTGTTTAATTGTAGTAGAGCATTTATCATAAATGTTCCTATTTCTATCGAATTCATTTAGGATTTCATCTTTCATAAGTGATGTATATAATGGCGGCTAACGACCAAGGTGTTCCGACGTTCGCAACGGCGCGAGTTTGCTTTGCAAACGAAGTGACGGAAGCGAATGTGGCGTAGCCCGAGCGAGAGTTGCGAAGCAAGCTCGAAGCGATGCGGAAGCACCGATAGTTAGACGAAGTCATTGGCCGTTGCCGAGATTATAAATTTCAATCTTAAGACAACTTTGCCCTATATACCTTTACCGCATTCTTTGACCAAACAATAATATTAATGTATGAATTTGGGCGTATTTCTTTATTATATTTTTTGATAAATGTTGAACATACTTCAATTACATTTGAAGCATCAGTATGATTTAGACTATCGAGAAGAAACAAGATCTCAATATTTGCCGTTTGACCCATCATATGACTAATTACAGGCAATTGCCTATTCTTATCCTTCAATTTGTCTTCAAGATCTGCCTTTGCAGATTCTGGTGAATAAACTTGGCAAAGGTGCATACTGATAACCCGACGATCTTTTTTAAGAAACAGAAGACGATCAATATCAACTCTTTCATTTTCACGCTTTGGTATAGATGAATGCGAACGAAAGACCCAATCACTTTTGCCATCAGTTGGATCTTGCCCAAAAGGATTTATTTGAATCGTATCACCTATCTTAGGATCAATTTCGCCCAAACTTTCTTTTGCTAAAACTCTAGCTAATGCCCAGACTGCTGCATCTTCCTTAACTTTCGATGAAACTTTTCCTCCTCTTAAATAGAACTTCTTATATTCTGGCTCATCATCCAAATATTTTGGAATTTCTGACCGTTTATCGTAAAAATCGCTTTTATTCGCTCTTAAGAATTCTTCTACACTACCAATTTCTTGGAATTCATATATAGAAAAATCCATTCCAGCCAAATTCAATTCTATTTTCTTCATTTCATAATAAAGCAAATCAGCCAATGATTTCGCCTAACGACCAAGGTGTTCCGACGTTCGCAACGGCGCGAGTTTGCCCTGCAAACGAAGTGACGGACGCGAATGTGGCGTAGCCCGAGCGAGAGTTGCGTAAGCAAGCTCGAAGCGACGCGGAAGCACCGATAGTTATGCGCCGTATTCTGTTTCTGCTATTGAATTGATTCTTGGCTGCATGGATAATTATGATCTTTTCCTGGGTAAGGAGCACATATTTGTCCTTTGTCATTTATAAAAAACTTATAAACATAATCACTGGCAAGTGGCTTTCCCCAAATTATATTATGAATCCTAAAAAGTTTGCTCTTTCCACATTTTCCAGTTCCTCCACCGCAAATTGGATCAAAATGATAAAATGATCCATCCTTTTCTAAAACGTATTTAAGCTCAGGATTAGAATTGAAATTGGTAAACTTGATTGTCTTTGAGAGCTTCAACTCAACAAATTTGCTCCGATCAAACTTAGCCAAAGCATCAGAAGGAATATATCCTTCCGCTGAATTACATACTTCATGTTCCTTCTTTAGCGTGCAAAAACCGCTATCAACCTTAACCCAGCCATTAGCTTCAGCGATCTTACTTTTAATAAGTAGTGTCGGATAAAGATTAAAAATCAACTTTGAGTCAGAAGAAGGTTCTTCTCTCAACTGAGATGGTTTGATAACCACTAGCTCTTCCTTCCCTTCATCATCTGCGAAATAAACTGATAATGGTAATATCAATAAAAGAAAGAGTAATAGTTTAGCTGTTTTCATATTTTCCTTGTTTATGTATAAATTTCAGAATATGGCGCATAACGACCAAGGTGTTCCGACGTTTGCGATGGCGCGAGTTTGCTAATGCAAACGTAGTGACAGAAGCAAATGTGCCGAAGGCCAAGCAAGGGTTGCGTAGCAATCCCGCAGCGATGCGGAAGCACCGATAGTTAGCCGACGTCGAGCACCTACTTACGAGGATTTGAACTATCTTTTAACCAAGTTGATAAATTGATTTCATCTATGCTTCCATCTGCAACTCGAAGCATAATCGATACGACTTCTTCTTCTGGCACTTCTATACTATATCCATTTAATCCGAGAAATACATACGTAACCATGTAAGCTACGCGTTTATTCCCATCAATGAATGGATGATTCTTGGCTATTCCTATGCATAATGAAGCAGCTAAATCAAAAATACTAGAAGATGAATCATATACCCATTTATTCTTTGGGCGATCAAGAGCCGATTCCAGAAGCCCTTGGTCTCGGATCCCCTGAGATCCACCATGCTGTTTAACTTGATCTAAATGAATTGCTTCGACGATTTTCTTATTTAACCATTTAGGCTCTTGCTTCATTTAGCCAATTCTCTTAAAGCATTACGGTATTTTTTAGAGCCTTCTTGGTAAATGTCCATAGCCTCTTCAAAATCAGGATCGTATGGAGACAAAAGAATGCCTGCTTCAGTTTCCAAAAGAAAGACAGTATCCCCTTCATGAAAATTATACTTTTCCAGAAGTACTTTAGGAATTGTAGCCCCAGCGGAATTCCCTATTGCCCGAATTGTTGTTTTTTTTACTGATGAAGCATCCATGTTATAACAATAGTAATAACTGGGTTAATTGCAAGTATTTTATCTTTTAAAAGACCTAAAATACAACTGAAATAACAGATTTTTGAAAAAGAACAAATGTTGTGCTCGATGTTCGGCTAACGACCAAGGTGTTCCGACGTTCGCAACGGCACGAGTTTGCTCTGCAAACGAAGTGACGGACGCGAATGTGGCGGAGCCCGAGCGAGTGAGTCGCGAAAGCGATCTCCGAGCGGAGCGGAAGCACCGATAGTTAGGCAGCAGTATCGCCCCTAACACATTGCACCCAAGCCCTACTCTATGAAATCCTCAAATAGAATAAAAGCAATTAGTGGCAAATTTACTTTCAAATTATAAAAGTAGCGAACCCTTTTCGCAGGATTTAACAAAAGATAGATGCAAGTAGTTCCGATCGATTCCTAACATTCTGCAAAACATTTCAGCCTACGATATAAAGCAAGAAAAGGGGGAAAAGCGGTCGAAACTTAAAGTGGATCTTGGATTTGGTCGGCTCTAAGGTAAAATCTAAAACTTATATAATAAAAATAAAAGAAAATCGCGATATTGCGCCTAACGACCAAGGTGTTCCGACGTTTGCGATGGCACGAGTTTGCTCTGCAAACGAAGTGACAGAAGCAAATGTGGCGTAGCCCGAGCGAGTGGGTCACGAAGTGAGCCCCGAGCGGAGCGGAAGCACCGATAGTTAGTCGCCGTAATTTGGCTAATCAACTTCTCTCGACTTTGGTACCTTACTCCATGGATACTTTCCAACTAAAGAATGTAAGTATTCACGAATGGCATCTGAACTTATAATCGCCAATTTAACAATAAAAGTTGTATAATTTCTTAAAGCATTCAGATGAATATTTTCTGTCTCAATGAGTTTATGTACTATACCTCCTCTTAGCGTCATAAACTTATCAAGTCTCTTTACAGATTGTTCAAAAGAATTATTCTTCCATTTCCACGAATGACTCAGATTTTTCATCCCTAATGTGTCGCAAATGAACTTATCTATCTGCTTAGGTCTGGCAGTGTTGAAGTCTTGAGATAATCTTTCACAATTCAAAATTATTTCTTCTCGCCAGCCATTATCGCTAATTTTCCATATTGCACGTTCATCTTTCTGATTCTTTAATGAATTCGATATTGATACCAATAGATGAGCCGGAAGATCACCGGATTTTTTTGCCTCTTGAGCCAGAAATTTAGTACCATTAAGAGCGGCTGCCTCTAAAAAAGATTCCCAAGCTGCACATAATTGTACTATTGTACTTTTATAAAGTGCTTTCTTCTTTTTATTTATATCAAGGACATTTCCTTCTTTCAAATCATCGGCAATTTGATACATAGTGTAGGTTTCTAAGATCAAATCTATATGAACTACGATAGGATGTCTAGGTGTGCTCATCTTGCATTGTTTAGTTTATTAAATTATGGCGACTAACGACCAAGGCTTGACGACGTTTCGCGAGTCCGAAAGGACTTGGCGCGAGGCTTGCTCTGCAAGACGAGTGACAAAGCGAAATGTGGCGGAGCCCGGAGCGAGAGTGCGTAGCATCTCGAAGCGAAGCGTCAGAGCCGATAGTTAGACGTAGTGATGCTTTTATACTAATATTTTATAATAAGTTTTAATCTACTAGATTTATTGTCGTAGCTAAGAATCACTTTTTCTAAGGGCTCAGATATTCGTCTCAACTCCCTAATCGTTATTAACGTTATCCAATGATTATTGACTTCAGTCAATTGTGCATATGTATCTGCTTCAGGCCACCGATGTTCAATTAAATATTGTATTGATTGTCCGAAGTCTCCCATCTGAGTGAAAGGTAAATTAGACCAATCACCAGTTACGGTTACAGTAGCGTTTAAATACAAGCCCAATGTTCGAATTTTACTAGAACGCTTTGCTATTAACTGATTAAATACTTCTGGACTTGCTAAAATTGTTTCAGACCCTTTTCTTACCCAGGCTTGCCCACCAAAATGGGGAGTTTCTTCACTATATTCAATTTCAACAATTACGTAAGAAATATCTTTTTCGACTTCTACCTTACTTTTCCATACGATTGGCGGATAAATTTTGTCTGCGATCTCTCGGACTTTCTTCTGAATATTATCTGGATTTGTAACACCAACAACTTTGCCAGAATTATCCTTTCCGATATAAATTCTTGCTATATGACCGGGTTTCACGGAATTTGCAAATCCAACTAAAGTTTTCAATATATCTTTTAAATCCGATTCGACCTTATACTCTACTAGATTATCTTCCCACATACAATTAATTATAAAGCATCATTACGTCTAACGACCAAGGTGTTCCGACGTTTGCAATGGCGCGAGGCTTGCTCTGCAAGACGAGTGACAGAAGCAAATGTGGCGGAGCCCGAGCAAGAGTCGCGTTAGCGAGCTCGAAGCGGAGCGGAAGCACCGACAGTTAGGCGAAGTGCAAACTACTTTCTTTCTTGCAAATAAATAAGCATCGGGGGTTGAATAATGAAATTAATTCTATTTAATAACAAATCAGAACCTTTGCTTGATATTCTGTATGAATGCCGATCGACATTCCCATAAATTTCTCCGTGACCTTTTTCAATCCAATGCGGAACAAGCCTCATATAGTCAATATTTTTATCTGCCTCACTTTCTGACGAAAATGTATAAAATTCGATTATAACATGTACTGCTATATCTTTCTTTGCGACGGGATCATAAGTCATTTTATTAGAATCTGTCACGATGATTTGAATGATCTCCTGACAATTCGCAATAATATAGGGCCGAGAAAGTTTCTCTTTATTGCGATCTATAACTTCATTCATCATCTCGCCTTTTAATCTTTGCTTAATTTCTGCTTTTTCAAAATGTTTACTTAATTCGAAAACTACGTTTTCGTATATGTCCTTTGACGGGAACGCGCTTTGTGCAACTTTTGTTTCCCTCACATTTCCATCTTTAATCCCGGGTTGACACACACCAAAGGAGACTATTATAAATAAAAGTGTTAATAAGTGTTTCATTTTAACTCACTAATTTTCTTTTGCATTTCGCCTAACGACCAAGGTGTTCCGACGTTTGCAATGGCACGAGTTTGCTCATGCAAACGAAGTGACAGAAGCAAATGTGGCGTAGCCCGAGCGAGTGAGTCGCGTAAGCGATCTCCGAGCGGAGCGGAAGCACCGATAGTTAGGCAGCAGTATCGCCCCTAACACATTGCACCCAAGCCCTACTCTATGAAATCCTCAAATAGAATAAAAGCAATTAGTGACTAATTCACTTTCACAATATAAAAGTAGCGAACCCTTTTCGCAGAATTAAACAAAAGATAGATGCAAGTAGTTCTGATCGATTCCGAATATTCTGCAAAACATTTCAGCCTACGATATAAAGCAAGAAAAGGGAGAAAAGCGGTCGAACCTAAAATAGATCTTGATTCGGCTCTAAGCTCTAAGGTAAAATTCAAAACTTATATAATAAAAAATAAAAGAAAATCGCGATATTGCGCCTAACGACCAAGGCTTGACGACGTTTCGCGA
>NZ_NPDR01000020.1 GCF_002811765.1 Leptospira saintgironsiae
AAAACTTATATAATAAAAAATAAAAGAAAATCGCGATATTGCGCCTAACGACCAAGGCTTGACGACGTTTCGCGAGTGCGAAAGCACTTGGCGCGAGACTTGCTCTGCAAGGCGAGTGACAAAGCGAAATGTGCCGAAGGCCAAGCGAGAGTCGCGCAGCGATCTCGAAGCGCTGCGTCAGAGCCGACAGTTATACGCCGTACAAAGTTATAGATTCGATAATTGATCATATACATTTTCGTATGATATTTTTCTTATGCCCAAGCTACTAATAAGAGAATCTTTAACTAAATCTTGAAGTTTAAAATAATCATATGTAGTATGACCCTTAGGCGAATTATTTACTATTTTATATATGACAAGATTAATATTATTAACATTGTCATAAATTTCCCTTACCTTTAAATGGCACTTAATATTATCATAAAAGGGATGTATGATCGAATAGTTGGCTGACTTGTTCGAATCTCTTTTTGACTTGCCGATATAAAAGCTATAATCATCCGATTTAATGGTTCTATTGCATCTAGAACAAGACACAGCAAGATTCTTGAATGAAAACGATTTGCATTTAAATAAGGATACGGATATAGGAAGAATGTGATCTATGTCAAATGCATCATTTCGTGCATTTGTAATTGCAAGTTGACAATAGCTACAAGTTAAGGTTTGCCTTCTGGCCCTCAATAGAGTTCTTTCTTTTATATGAGTTTTAATTTTATTTTTCGTGTAAGACCCATTATTTGATAGATAATCCCATGGATTATTTTGTTTGCTTGAAATGGACAATTTATCCTTGTCTCTAACTGTTAAATTAATCATAATCATTTAGATTATCTGAAACAAAATTAATGATATTTTTTTGTTTCTCAGTGTATGTTTTGTTTTTTAGGGAAGTAAAGGCTTTTACTATTTCGTCTTTGGTTTCGATATTTTTCGTGAAGCCAGTTATCTTATCTGATAAGATTTCAGGCAAAACTAAGCTATCTGGAAAAATGGAATCGAAATAATTATACAAAATTTTTTCTATTGAGTGATCCTTTTCTTGAGTGTGCTCTTTGTCTTCAAAAAGTCCTGCTAAAATAAACGGTGAATGGGTGGCGATGTAGATTTGTGGATTATACATGTAGGTAAGGTCTAAGAGCTGTCCAATAAACTCATATTGCCATCTAGGATGAAGGCTGTTTTCAGGTTCGTCAATGTACAATGAGGAATTATCTCTAATATGAAAAAGAAAGAAGCTCATTATTCGAAATAAATTAATTTCTCCAGAACTTAGTTCATTCAAACTGACTAATTGGGAATCTCTCTCGAATAAGTATTTTATTTGCAAGCCCGCGTGACGTTTGCCACCAAACAATTCCATTAATTCAATTACATTGATTATTTGTTCATCTAATTTATTTTCTCTTAAATCGATGTAAAATCTATTGTCGTAATCTAATTTGTCTAAAATCGCTCTCTTTTTCGCAGATCTTTCTTTGTCTCCGCTTAATCCCATCATCATATAAATATCAGAAATGTTTATTATTTCCAGAATGATTCTTGGCTTAAATCCAATATATTCTAAATAATTGCTGAAAACATACCGCTTATTATTGAATGCTTCAAAGTTTAATTGGAAATAATCAGTTATAAATGAATTGATATTGTAATACAGACTATGAGGAATCATTACATTGCAGTTCTTGAGTCTAGATATTTTTGAATATTTGGATTCGATAGTAGTTGTGGCTACTATGCAGTGATGTGGATTGTTTTGTATTTGCTCGATAAGCCACCTACTTTTACCACTTCCATTAATACCTGTTACTACAGTAATATTTTTATTCCTGTATTCTTGTAAGTTACTTTGATTCATTTCTTTGTATGGCGTATAACGACCAAGGTGTTCCGACGTTTGCGATGGCACGAGTTTGCGCATGCAAACGAAGCGACTGAAGCAAATGTGGCGTAGCCCAAGCGAGAGTTGCGTAAGCAATCTCGAAGCGTAGCGGAAGCACCGATAGTTAGTCGCTGTGCTCTTGGACATTCTTTGGCAAATAATATGCTCTGATCAGATGAATAATTGAAAAAATTGGGACACTAGAACCTAAAAGCCATGAGCCAAGGTTACCAGTTTTAGAAAAACTAACTCCAATAAAACTAACATAGATCAATTGATAAGAAAAAGATGCTGTAGACCAATTAAAGAGCAATTTAGAAATACCTAACATATTCAAAAACATCCAAAGCATTTGACGTTTCGGAGGATTTCTGAAAGCAATTGAATACGAGGAACCAACAATAATGAGACTAACTGCGAGTGCAATACCCAAAGCAATTATATGCATTGTAGTAAAAGCTTGTGAAGACAAACTCAAATTTTCTTCTAAATCAGTGTTAAGATCATTAAAATAAATTCCTACTATACTGATCTTATCTTCTTCTAATTGGCGCAGCGTTATTTTGATGAAGTAATTCATCGAATCATTTCTAATACCTTTAAGAAGCAGAACAGTGTATTTATCCACTATCCCATCATTCATTTTTTGATTATGATTATATTCAAGGAGTTCGTATTTTACGGTTCCAGTTAAATATTTTTCTGCCTTCGATAAAAATTCTTGTAAGCCTGCAGTGGTATTTATTTCTTCAGAAAAAAATTTAGAAAATGTTCGATCATTAAGTTTTTCAACGATAAACTTATATTCAGCTGTTTCAACAAATTTCGAATAATCTATCAGGTTCGATTTTTCCCACTGGGAAACGATAATTCCAATGACTACAAACGGAAATAGTAACGTTGTTCCAAATAGTCCATAAACAATGTATTTCTTCATAGTATCCTTTTGATAATAATTTTCAAGAGCATTGCGACTAACGACCAAGGTGTTCCGACGTTTGCGATGGCACGAGTTTGCTCTGCAAACGAAGTGACTGAAGCAAATGTGGCGTAGCCCGAGCGAGAGTGCGAAGCAGCTCGAAGCGTAGCGGAAGCACCGATAGTTAGCCGACGTGACACATATATTAGCTCATGATTTCACAAGGAATTTGGCCTGAATGTAATTCACAAAAGCCGAACAAACAATTAAGAAATATCTAGCATCGTCAGAATTCAATTCAGACTCATCTAAAAGAGCATGCCTGATTCCATTTGTATCGCTAGTATAACCGTACATTTTCTCAAAAGACGATTTGAAAGCCGAATGAATTTTATATTTTTCACCTAATTTTGTCAATGCTTGGCCAAGTGTCGCTTTTTCATCACCAGCTATTAGTTTGGCAATTGATTCAACAGCAGAAATGGATTCTTTTATACTATTTCTAAAATCTGGATTATTTCTATTTGAGAATAACTCTAGAGATTGTCTTATATGGTCGCGCACAGGTTGCAATGGATGAGCTGTTGCTAATTCTATGGAAGCAACTTCGCTACTATCCGCTATAGGTGAAATGAGTGAGTTAACAAAACGGTATCCAGAGAGTTCTCTTGTAAAAATTTTATTACAGTCTTTCATGAAAGTTTGATTCATCGAAGCGTTTGGATAATTATTTGCTATAAATTCAATAAAATCATAAACCTCATTCCATTTTGCTTGATTATAGTAGTCTTTTATGAATTTAAGAGATTTTGGCCAATAAGGATCAAACTCTTCAATTGGTCTTACAAAATAATCCGTATAAAGCTTAATAAATAAACTGTGTAATGGTTCAAAGTATGGAATATGATTGTTAGGCACTTTCGATATTTCAAAGAAGTAAACTAAAGAAATGCAATTCCAAAGCCCATTCTTTAATCTTTCGTCAATTTCATTGATCTGAATTGCAGATTTAACTGGCTTTATTCCACTTCTTTGCGAAAAATCCATATTTCTCAAACTTCCTAATCTATTAAGAAAATATTTTGTGTCATGTTCGGCTAACGACCAAGGCTTGACGACGTTTCGCGAGTCCGTAAGGACTTGGCGCGAGACTTGCTTTGCAAGGCGAGTGACAAAGCGAAATGTGCCGGAGGCCAAGCGAGAGTGCGAAGCATCTCGAAGCGCTGCGTCAGAGCCGATAGTTATGCGAAGTAGCACCGGCGATGTAGATATCACGAATTTTTTTCTTGTAAGCATCATCGACCGATCCGTAATTCTCTTCGGCAAATTTTATGAATGCATCAAATCTTTCCCCAGGATCGGCGTGTGCATTTATGATTTCGCCAATTTCTACGCTTTCAAACGGGATATGGGTTAATATTGCATCAGGATACATTTGACCTGTAACAACTTGTTCGGCAACTGATAATAGACTTTCACCCAAATGCTTACCGTAAGTCCGTCGTGCCAGTCTCTCCTGTTCGTGAACATAATCACGGTCTGCTTTGTGAATTTCTTCTAAGCGCTGGAAGAACCAGGAATAGAAGTTTGTTACTTTATTATAGTAATCCGTACTAACAGAAAGAACATCAATTTCTTCAGTTGCATTCATAAACTCACGGGCTGGCGTCGTCCAGTCTTTGCATCTATCCTGAAGATGATCTTTGTCTATTATCATTCTGATAACTACGCCGGTTTCTTTCGTCCACTTTGTATGCAGCTTCAGATTTGGAACTTCAATGTGAGCACAAAAATGACGCAGACGTTTCATGAAATGACTAATAGGATCCTGAAAAGTATCGTCGATTTTCTTTTGATAGTCAGAGAATATTCCTTCCTGATCGTAGTAGCGCCTGTGTAGAAGTCTACAATGGTCTGCCAAAGATTGACCAGAATGTGCAAAATGCAGGAAAGAACGAGTCACATTTACGAAATAACGCTCCATTTTTGGTCGTTGATCTAACGGCATTATTTGCCGGAGAAATATAGGGTCTTTGGTGAAACCAACAACTTGCGCTAGTTCCATATAGTCATCACGAAAAGATTGTAGACTCGACTGAAAATGACGTAGTACAACCAACTTCTTATATGATTCAGTCTGATAGAGATTCTGTAGAATTTCCACGAAAGAATTTTTAGGATTCATAATATTATCCGTTGCTATTTCGCATAACGACCAAGGTGTTCCGACGTTTGCAATGGCACGAGTTTGCTTATGCAAACGAAGTGACAGAAGCAAATGTGG
>NZ_NPDR01000021.1 GCF_002811765.1 Leptospira saintgironsiae
AAATGCACCTATACTTGACGAGCCTGTGCTACTTGCAGATCCTGATAAGCCTATATGATGATTTCCATTAGGATTAAAGTCATATCCTCCGTTGACGGAGTAACCTCCATTGGCTGCGCTATAATCAAAGCCTATAAACGTTCCTTGTTTAAACGCCCTTCCGGTCCCATCGAAATTATAATTTATATTAAAATCTACTCCCGAACCAGGAGCAAAGCTCACTCCTCCATTCACATTTCCTAATGTACCTGTGAAACCGCCCCCCCATCCACCTGCCTGAGCATCTTCGCCAAGTAGAATATCCCCGTTTTGGTGAGGAGTCCAGGATACATATCCCGTAACAGGCCATTCTTTGAGTGCCGTGGCTACGCTCAATACTCCGTTAAGAAAACCGGCGACCCCCTCGACAAGCTCGGGGCCGGGCTACTCCGGGTTCGCTAGTCGCTCATCCCTTCGCCACTTTTGCTTTAATCTATAGCTCATACTATAGTCTTGCTCGGGACTAAAGCCCTACGTATCCCTGTCGCTTACTTTAAAAGCAGGATTTTATCTCTTCTAATTCAGATCCCTCTTCATTAGAAAATTGTTGTCAAAGAACTTATGAATTCTCTGCACAATTGTGCAGTTGGCCCTATTACTACAAAAGGCCTGAACCAATCTATTAGATCAGTCAGGCCTTTTACCTTTTATATGAGACTTTGATACTTTATGTCAAACTTCTTTCAAAACAATACCTTTAAATGATTATTCTTCTTCCATGATAGGGCTCTTTATTGAACTCCCAAGTTCTTGGTTCAGAAAGATACCTGTCTTCAGTATGTTTTCTATATCATCATTTTTATTTGGTGAATAAAGGATATCTCCTACGTACCTTCCGTAGATGTCCTTTCCCTTACTCTTTACAATAACAGTCCTACCTGCTTTAAGCTTTTTCTCTAAGACATGAAAAGAAATTTCACCTTCTTTTGTTCCAAGTTCAGCTGCCCAAACTTTATGTAATCTGATTCTCTGCCTGGATGTTAAGTCGAAACCAAGGTTTAGTTGTACTATAATCGTATCTCCGTCTACAACTCGTTCCACTTGACCTGAGTATATGTAGAAGGTTGCATCCTTTGAGTTTAATTTCGTTAGAATAACCTTTCCACTCTTTTCGCTAACCTCCACTAAAGTATTCTCTTTAAACTTAACTTTGCTTCCTAAGCTCAAGTAACAATAGAATCCTAAGTCTAAGCTTAGTTTAGTTTACCCTGAAATTGTTTTAACGATTTTGTAATGATTAAGCCTTCCAGTTGGACGTTCCCATCTAGGCGTTTTCCCTAGGTAGAGCTCCCCGGATTCCCTTAGGCGGATTACAAGGTCATCCAAGGTCCAGTTATTTTGAATCGTTTCAGTTTCTAAAGTTTTCCGAAGCTTAGCATCTTCTATTCCGGAAAGTATTCGATAGTAGCTCCAACTGAGGTTGGGATTAACTTTAGATTCTCCATATACTTCGTAGAATTTCTTAGCGTAAAAGAGCATTCTTTCAGAAAAACCACGTTTGAGTTTCTTTTTTAGCTTAGTAGAGAGGATCTTGATCCAGCTTCCTTTGTTTCTCTCAGTTGCGCTTAAACCTTTCTCTACTTGGTTAAGTAACTTGCCTAAATCTCGATTTGCTTGGATGACGTAAGCATTCTTTCCAAGTGCAGTGTCGTTACCAAGTCTCTCATAGAGGTTAATGATTTTATTTGAGAGTTTAGTTAGGTCTTTTTTGTCCATTTGGATGTGCTTTACGAAGGAGATATAATAAAAAACTCCCCTGAGATTGGAGAGTTTTTAAAGGAAATGCAATATTATGCAATTCTAATTTGTAATCTATGGCCTTCCACGTTTACAAGTCTTCAATACTTTCTCGTCTACTTCATTTGTATTCTTGTCGTAAGGGTTAAATTGAAGGTATTTAATTGTGTCACCGACTCGCAAAGTCAGAATGTAAGAATCTCCTTCGCATTCTTCTAAACCTTCGATTTTATCGAATTTATCCTTATCCGAATCTAATACTGGAGTATATTTCTGGAGAAACGGAAAAGTATCCTTACTTTTCTTCACTCCGAAATAGTAGTAATTGCCTCCGAAGGCCCCTTTAGATCGTTTTAGAATAGCGTAAGCAAGCTTCTCACCAGTCGCAAGAGTATTATCCGATTCTTTGGTAGCGTATTCGATAGTGTCTTCGATTGAAGACTCATTAAGCAGAAGGTTTCCAAAATATAAAGTCGTTCCCAAAAGAACTATAATCAAAGCGATTAAAATGGAATTTAGCTGTTTCATACGATAGTCGATTTCCTAATTTATTTTAATTCTCGGGACCAAGCTTCGTAAAACAAAATTAGAGGTTCTATGTAGTTCTACTAAACGAATGAATGATCGAATTCATATCCCTATAAAGAATAGTTCATCCAAACATCCAACAACTTAAACATTCCCTTTCAAAAAGAAGAACTTCTCTTCTTCTTTAGCCTCTCCTTGATATAATTTATTGAAAGGTGGAATGGATCTCTAAGAAGAAATTTTTTAGACAATATCCCAATCTTTTCAATCAATCATGCATATTCGGTTATTTTTGAATATTTAAACTATGATAACTTTTTAGCCCTGATCACCTTAAACAAAGACCACCCCCTTGGGGAAGCCTTTCTCTTTTTCTTCCGACTCTCCACGATTATTAAGCGTAAGGTTCCTGGAAGCTTACATAATATCAACTACCGGAAAATATCGTGTAATATGAACTTTGGCCAAAGAGAGAAGTTTTATATAAATTTCATAATCCCACTATTTTGCATCTTTATGTCGCTGCGCTTCTTCTTTACCAAAAGTCTCCTGCTCTTTTTGAAACTCTAACTGCTTTTGCAACTCCCAACGACAACGATCAAAATCCTCGTCTTCATGCTTGCTTCCATCTGTATATGCAGTAATCTTTTTTTCATCACCTTTAATTGATCGAATATTTGATTCGGATTCAGCGTCCTTTGAATTAAAAGTGAGAAATACTCGACTCTCGCCTTCTTCAACATACTTTCGTAAATAAAGAATCTTACCATTCAAAGCCATTGAATACAAAGAATTTGCATTTTTTTCAAATGAAAACTCAACAACTTCGTTCTTTCTAAAATCTGAGAAGGCAAACTTTCCCTTCTTTGTTGTTTCATTTAATTCTAAGCAACTGTATGGATGACCCTCAGTTTTAGATAAACCAAGAAAGCCTCTTAATGCCCCATCAGTAAAACTGTCGCCTGCAAATCCATATATTTCCGCGTTATTAGCGTTGGTCAAAAGCGATTTATCTTGACCATTCGTTTCATTCAACACTTCGGCTTTCTTCCCTTTACAGCTGAACATCAAGAAACAAATTAGAAAAACAATCTTTAGATAAACTGACATGAAATCTCCATTTTCGTTATAGCATTATTCGATGAATTGCTTTATTTTTCTTATAATATTCTAATAAACTTTTATTGCGAATTTCTCGATCAGTGTGATCAAAAATTCTTAAATCCAACTTGCCATTCCAATCTTTAACAACTTTGGCCGTAATGTAATGATTTGCACCGCCTTTTCCATCAGTGTCAACATATAATTGGACTACTGACCCTTCCCTTACTCTACCAACATTAAAACTTTCAGTTAGGAA
>NZ_NPDR01000022.1 GCF_002811765.1 Leptospira saintgironsiae
CCACATTTGCTTCTGTCACTTCGTTTGCATAAGCAAACTCGTGCCATTGCAAACGTCGGAACACCTTGGTCGTTAGACGCAATCGTATGATAATGATACTAAATCCAAATGAAATTAATTTTGTGGAGCTTACTCTAACAACTAGAGTACCAGATCACTTCATCGAAAATAATCAAGTAATTGACCCTGTAATAGCAGGCAAAATTGAACTAGACAGAAAGTATAGACAGGAATTTTCTACAGCTATCCCAAGGAGTAATCCCTGTAATTATTATAACTGTCATGGTTTGACCTTTGCTTCAAGAAGGACCAGGGTTATAAATTCAAATGAAATTCAAATTATATTAGAGGATGACAGCTATAAGCAGATTGAAAATATTCGGAATGTGATGCCTGGAGACATAGTAGTATACTATCAAGAGGGCGATGCACAACATTCGGCGATAGTTATTAATGTGGATTTGACAACTGTCCTAACGCAAGTAAAAGTAGTTAGTAAGTGGGGAGAAGGCTCTGAATTTATTCATTTAATTAATGATTGTCCATATGCAAGGGATTCAGATGAAATTAAATATTATAGGGTTCATTCGGTAGAGCATGAGTAGCATATTCTCGGAAAATGTAAGAAAAGAAATTGAGTCATTGAAATTAATTTCAAATACACCTAACTTCTTATTTAAAAGATTGAGGCAAGATGAAGTATTCATAAATGAAATTACTTATCTTTCAGTGGAGGAAATTTTGCTAAAAGTAGAAAGAGCCGTTATTGATCAGATTGATTTATATGGACTTGTTGCTACTTTATCAATAAAGAATAAATTCCCAGAAGATTTATATATCCAGTTTAAACAATTCAAAGATGCATTCTTTTTGATCTTTTTAGAAATAGCAAAAAATAGTATTAAGCCAACATATTATGCCGAAGAAGAACTTGCTTTGGATACTATAACTTCTCAGGAAGAGCTTCAATCTGCAAATTATTCGGATTATTCTGTTAGCCACGAGTTCAATAATGGATAAAATAATAGGAATTTATTTTTGTGAAACGGCCATAGTTGATTCTCGAACTAATCAACTTTCGCTAATTAGTATCTTCGAAGAATTAGCACTCCCTGCTTTGCCAGCTGTATTGGCAAAGATTAGTTTAGTGATAATCTTAGAAAATGGTAATCCGCACGTTAGTGATTCAGAGGATACACCAATAACTATTGAAATATATAACAATGACAAGAAGCTTTATGAGCAGCATTCGCGAATTAAATATTTAGGTAAGACCTACGCTAGATTAATTATGCAATTAAATGGTCTCCCAATTCGTGAGGTCGGTCAGCTGACAATTACCACAAAGACATCCTCTTCTACTGAAAAAAAAGAACTTCCAATCAAACTTCTTTCGTAAAATACGACTGCGTCTAACTATCGGTGCTTCCGCTACGCTTCGAGCTTGCTTTCGCAACTCTCGCTCGGGCTACGCCACATTTGCTTCTGTCACTTCGTTTGCATGAGCAAACTCGTGCCTTTGCAAACGTCGGAACACCTTGGTCGTTATACGAAAGTTTATGCAAATTATATGAGTATGGAAAAGAATAAAATTAAACTGATAAAAAACTCCGGCTTCATTTTAGAATATGCGATTTCCAAAACTATTAATGAACTTGGGTATTCAATTGCAGCAGAGTATCAGTATGAACGAGACGATGAGACCGGAACTACTAAGAAGTTCTCAGGCGATTTAATCTGTAGGAAAGAAATAAATGGTCACAATATTACTTTGCTTATAGAGTGTAAGCAAACGGACGAATCGATTGATTGGCTATTTCTTCCATCGCTACAAATGAAGCAGCATCTTAATGTCATTCCTTTTGTACATACTTTTAAATCCGACCCATTCAAAGCAGAACCTAAAATGGAGGACAAGGATGTAACTAGTTTATTTGGCAATTCTGTATATAAAGGAATAGAAATACGACATTCAGACAAAACAGATTTTTTAATCCAAAAAGCAATTGCTCAAGTTAGTTATCCAATCTTTAATGAACTTCATCTCTCGTTGTTATTGAAATCTCTTCTTAAGATTGAGAAAACGGCAAATTCGATAATACCTATAGTAATTACAACATCTCCATTATACATAATTAATTCTGATGTTACGATCGAAACGTTGGAGACTGCGAGCGTAACATCAGATATTGCTAGTCAGGTTGCTTCATTACTTTATAGCACAAATCCGTCTGAAGACTTAAAATCTCATAACAAGAAGATTCTCATAAACATTAAAAAGTTGGCGGGAAATAAAAATTGGAATGAATTTCTATTAGAACTATTTGCTAATACATGGCCTGAGGCGATATTGTTTATAAATTATAATTATCACAAAGAGATTTTAGGCAATATTGAAAAACACCTTCAGAAAAAGGCATAAACCTTCGCATAACTAAAAAATTGTCGCGGCGCTTCGGGATCGCTTCGCGACCCTTGCTTGGGCTTCGCCAAATTCCGCTTTGTCACTCGTCTTGCAAAGCAAGCCTCGCGCCAAGTCCTTCGGACGCGCGGAACTTCGACAATTACTGGTCGTTATACGCCATGGGCAAAAATAACTGAAATAGAAAAACAGGATAATTTTCTTACATTTTATCTTGACAAGTTGTCAACTTAGACCAAATTATTAGTATGAAATCCTTTCCCGTCGGCGAGCTCAAATCACATTTCTCTGAGGTTTTGGAGTATGTTAAAAATGGAGAAAAAGTAGGAATTCTTTTCGGTAAAGAAAAGAAACCCGTCGCAATGATTGTTCCTGTTGAGAAGAAAACTGGCTCAAAAAGAAAAGTAGGTATCCTTGACGGAAAGGTTAAAATTTCTTTTTCAAAAGATTTCAGTATATCCGAAGAGGAATTTCTTAATTTATAATGCCTTATTTATTAGATACTCATGCTTTGTTATGGGTTATTGGAGATTCAAAACAATTAAGTAAGAAAGTCATTGAGATTATTGAAAATCAAGAGAACCAAATTTTTGTTAGTTCAATATCTTTATGGGAAATATCTCTAAAGTTCAGATTAGGCAAACTAAATCTTTCTGGGATAAAACCTGAAGATATTTTAAGCTATCTTGAAAAATTAAAGATTAATTCCGTTGAACTTAGCCCTGAAGAAGCTTCCACGTATCATAAATTGAAAGAAAGTTTTCACAAGGATCCTTTTGATCGAATGATTATTTGGCAATGTATTTCCAAAAAATATACTTTGATTTCGAAAGATTCTGTGATGAAAAAATATAAAATCTCAGGATTGAAAATTATCTGGTAAAGCTTGCCCACGGCGTATAACTATCGGTGCTTCCGCTCCGCTTCGAGATCGCTAACGCGACTCTCGCTCGGGCTACGCCACATTTTGCTTTGTCACTCGTCTTGCAAAGCAAGCCTCGCGCCAAGTGCTTCGCACTCGCAAAACGTCGGAACACCTTGGTCGTTAGGCGAACAGCTCTGCACGATATTCTTTTCAAGCTTTGCGGGCTTCCATGC
>NZ_NPDR01000024.1 GCF_002811765.1 Leptospira saintgironsiae
GCGAATTCTCTAAAAACAGAATAGAACTTTAGCTAATACGTCAAACTTTATGGTTATTTCGTCTAACGACCAAGGTGTTCCGACGTTTGCGATGGCGCGAGTTTGCTTTGCAAACGAAGTGACAGAAGCAAATGTGCCGAAGGCCAAGCAAGGGTTGCGTAGCAATCCCGCAGCGCTGCGGAAGCACCGAAAGTTAGACGACGTTAATTAATTAACAGGAACTTCTGATTCTCGAAGGGATTCTCCTCTTGAATAAGGAATAATGCCACTAAATATAAAAATTATAGAAATTAAAAATGTCGAAAAGAGTAGCGTGCCAGACAAACTGTCCAGTTCTGCATCAGTCATTTGATCTCCGAATATCCCGAGAATCACTAACCCTATAAAAGCAGTTATGAGAAACAATAGTATTGATAAACCAGATAAAAGTAATATTTTCTGAGTCTTCATTTTCATTATATAGTAATTATTCCAAAAGAATACCGCTCGCAGTAATAGTATCGCAACCAATATTAATGCTATAGCCAAAAGTATATTTCCACCTCCTGAAGACTCCATACCCAATCTATTTAATATAGTCACTACAAATGAAGCAATTGCTAAGATAAGAAAAATAACTGTAAGTACTCGACTCTTATGCTTTCTAACATAAATACTTATTAACAAGTATGCAAAGACATCTACTAAATTTGCATATTGCTTAAGCAAGAGTAATCCAACAAACTGAATCAATGAAAAAAATAGAATTGCATTACAACAATCTCGAATAATCTTAGTTGCACTTTCTATATCCTGAATTTTTGAAAATATTGAACGAAAGAAACTCACGTTAACTCCTGATTTTTTAATTAATGTCGTCTAACGACCAAGGTGTTCCGACGTTTGCGATGGCACGAGTTTGCTCTGCAAACGAAGTGACAGAAGCAAATGTGGCGCAGCCCGAGCGAGTGAGTCGCGAAAGCGATCTCCGAGCGGAGCGGAAGCACCGATAGTTAGGCAGCAGTATCGCTCCTAACACATTGCACCCAAGCCCTACTCTATGAAATCCTCAAATAGAATAAAAGCAATTAGTGACTAATTTACTTTCACAATATAAAAGTAGCGAACCCTTTTCGCAGGATCCAATAAAAGATAGATTCAAGTAGTTCTGATACATTCCGAATATTCTGCAAAACATTTCAGTCTACGATATAAAGCAAGAAAAGGGAGAAAAGCGGTCGAACCTAAAATAGATCTTGATTCGGCTCTAAGGTAAAATTCAAAACTTATATAATAAAATGAAAAGAAAATCGCGATATTGCGCCTAACGACCGAGGTGTTCCGACGTTTGCGATGGCGCGAGTTTGCTCTGCAAACGAAGTGACAGAAGCAAATGTGGCGCAGCCCAAGCGAGAGTTGCGTAAGCAATCTCGAAGCGTAGCGGAAGCACCGATAGTTAGACGCAGTGGTCATATACTAACAAGCATAAAGTCAATCGATGAATTTAAGCTGAACTTTGCTCCCATCAGGTAAATCTTTAATTTGAAGTGCAACATCTCCTGAATATTGAATTAATTCAATAAAGCTAATAGTAGAAATATTAGACAATTTATATTCGCCACCCAAAGTTCCCGGTATTTTTAGACAATACTTTCTACCATCCGGTAATTGTCCGTATCTCTCAAATGCAAGATCAACTAAGGATTTCATTTCCCAATCTTCAATGAAATCTTGATCATCCAATAGAACTGTAAGTTTATCTGAATTTATTGCTATAATCTCACAGTAAAGATCCTCCGGACAAAGTCGCCAATATTGCCCTTTCCTATCTAAAATTAATAGATTTCCAAATTCATTTTCTTTTATAATTTTTTCTGGATCAAGACCTGTCCATCCCCAAGAGTCTTTTAGAACATTCAAAATTGTTTCTAACATAACAAATTCATTCCAAGAAGTAATTCGAAAATTTCTTTGAATAGCTTTCCAACTAATCTGAAATTTTTGACCATTGCGTCTAACGACCAAGGTGTTCCGACGTTTGCGATGGCACGAGTTTGCTCATGCAAACGAAGTGACAGAAGCAAATGTGGCGTAGCCCAAGCGAGAGTTGCGAAGCAAGCTCGAAGCGCTGCGGAAGCACCGATAGTTAGGCGAAGGTTTTCTAACAATTTCTAAATTTTTATTTTCTTTAAAGATTCAATTAAA
>NZ_NPDR01000025.1 GCF_002811765.1 Leptospira saintgironsiae
GATGCAGGTAAGAAGGGTTCTGATCTAGCGTTCTTGGATAATTCAAAGAAGGCATCTGAAACGATCTCTCTTAAGAAAGCAAATGAGCTCAATGATCCGAAGAATAAAAAGTATGAAACTGTCAAAGTGGATGGTTTGGCATATGATAGGGTTGTTAAAGATAATGTTGTTACTTTTGAAAGAAAAGGTCTTAATGGTGAACGTGAAATTATTAGTGTTAAGAAAATCGGTTCTGAAGCACTTCTTGAGAGACAAGTAATTGCCGGAGATCAAGTAGTTTCTACTGAATTGTTGCGACCTAACGGTAAGGATCGAGTTACTCCTGCTGAGAGATTAGAAATAGCGGACGCGACTAAATCTGCATTAGATCTGAATAAAATATATAACACCGGAAAAGAATCTGAACGTCTTCCTTCCGGCTTGCCAGGTGCTGATAGCATTTCATTACAGAATGGCGATGAATCTAATCGTAAATACGATTCGATCCGTGTTGGTAAAGAAGTTTACTATATAGGTAAAGATGGCGAAGGGCAAGTCGTATACAACAGAACGAATGAGCATGGGGTTAAAGAAAGTATTCGAGTTGCGGCGGATGGCTTTTTAGAGAAAACTATCACTCGTCCTGATGGAAAGATAGAAAAGGAAATACTTAACTTTGATGGGAAGAAGCTAACTCCTGAAGCTAGATTGCGTATCGCTGACGAGAATCCGAATGCATCTAAGTTAGAAGATTTAGCTAGTCGTCCGATCGGGAAGAAAAGTACGGAAAGGCAACGTTTCGATCTCTTTCCTGTAGCTGAGATTGGTCAACTGCGCTATGGAGGCGCTGAAAGGAAATACGATGCCATTAAGATTGACAGTAAGACTTATTATGCAACGAGAGATCCTGAATCAGGTATATTTGTTTATGAGCGTACTGGCTTGGATGGCCGCAAAGAACAAATTAGCGTAACAGCAGAAGGCTTGATTGCCAAGACACGACATGTGGAAGCCAATTTCTTTGGGTTTGGAGAGAAAGATATAGTTGAGCATTTCAAAATCTCTAAAGATGGGTCAGGTAAATTAGAATTTATTAGTGAAAGCCAAAAAGCAGAGATCGCTGAAAATCTAAGATTAACAGCCAAATATGGTAATTCAGATCCCAAAACTGGGCTTTACAAAGAAAATAAATTTAACTTTGGCAATCTAGATGAAGGAACTGTAAATAGCGTTCTTGGAAGGCCAGAGCAATCGGGTACCGGTATTCTTAACAGTATGTGGAATGGGGCTGTAAATCTTATTCGAGGTGGTGGTATTATGGAGTCACTTAGAACTACTACTTTGAGTGATATGCAGAGTAACTTGCCGGCTTCAGTTCGAACTAGTGAAAGTGGGACCCAATCTAAAGAAGATTTTATTAAAAATTCCCCTTATAATAATCCTGAGCGGTATAAGGCAACTGTAGAAAGAGCATTTGAAATGAATTCTGCTCGTAGAATTGAAGAAAATCCGAATTTATCGAGAGCTGAAAAGGATCAGCAGAGAAATGAGTTATACGATCGAATGGTGGATAGTAAGTATGCAACTCAGCATGGAGCGAACGAAGGCTTGAAACTTCAAGTTGCCGCAACAGTAGAGTATATGCGTGATAAATTTGGAAGAAATGGATCAAGTTTCGAATTTGATCCAAAAGTCTGGGGAAATGACGCAAAGGCTCGGGCTCGCTTTGAGCAGGTTAAAGCTTTAGTTTTCGGAAATAAACCGGCAGCAGAAATTGGAAATTCATTTGGTAGCCCGATATGTAAAATGTACGCCGGATATGTTCAGGGGGTAATGAATGGAGCTTACGAAGGAAGTTTCGCGCAATACATGGTGGACAGATTTAAAACCGGAGATGTAGATTTTACCAGCTCGAGTTATGGGAAATACGATAAATATGGTGCTTGGCTCCCAAGCGGTCCAGCTCCTGTATATGATATGGGCGGCGAAAATCCAGGATCCCATGAAAGAGGAGTTTATCCATCGTAT
>NZ_NPDR01000027.1 GCF_002811765.1 Leptospira saintgironsiae
TTTAATTGAATCTTTAAAGAAAATAAAAATTTAGAAATTGTTAGAAAACCTTCGCCTAACTATCGGTGCTTCCGCTACGCTCGGAGATCGCTTCGCGACTCACTCGCTCGGGCTACGCCACATTTGCGTCTGTCACTCGTCTTGCATAGCAAGCCTTGCGCCATTGCAAACGTCGGAACACCTTGGTCGTTAGGCGTAATGCTTAATATTCTTCGTAAAAAGATAAAATAGAATGTTTCATAATAATATGAATAGAGAATGGCTTTCGGAAAAATTAGCAGATGCTTATTGGCTATCTAAACTGGTTCCGGGTTTCTGGCCAATCTTTGCTTTAGTAATGAGCATTTTTTTGATTATGCTCTTCTATACGAAACCATGGGAAGTCAAGAAAACGCAAATAGCGATTCTAATATTGTTTTCTCAAGCCTTATTTCCTTTTGTAATTATACTTATAGGATCATTCTATGCGTCCACTCTTGGCTGGCCTGGAAGTTTGCTATTTTTTATTCTTCTATTACATATACCTTCCGCAATATATATCTCAGATAAGTCAATTCAACCCGAGTATTCCGTTGTAATCTATTTTTTATTAATGGGATACCTGTCTTTATTTTCATATTTTGTATCTTCTATGTCAGTTGAAGATGCTTGGTTATAGTATTAATTCTTATTCGATTACTTGTTTTAATTTTTGGCAGGTTAATTTGAAAAAGAAAGGTAGATCTATTAACTTATAGCAAAGCACTACGCCTAACTATCGGTGCTTCCGCTACGCTCGGAGATCGCTTTCGCGACTCACTCGCTCGGGCTACGCCACATTCGCGTCCGTCACTTCGTTTGCAGGGCAAACTCGTGCCGTTGCGAACGTCGGAACACCTTGGTCGTTATACGCCATGTTGAACTATAATTTTTTCGAAAGATTTAATTGGCCTAAAGAGGGCTTTTGCCGGATTTGTGGAAAGAATGGAAAGTTAACCGAAGATCATGTTCCACCTAGTTCATGCTTTAATTCTGAAGCAAAGATTGTTTATGACTTTCCAAGGGTAAAAAAGGTTAATTCTAATTCGGGAGTTAAATATCGTTCTATTTGTTCTGATTGCAATAATACCGTACTTGGTAAGTATGATGCAGAGCTCGCTCGCCTTGCACTTAATACCGCTCAATATATTCACACTCGAATTGTAGGTAAAATCCAGCTACCTACTTTCGAATGTATTATTCAACCAGCTGCCATATTTAGAAGCATACTTGGCCATATGATAGCTTCATATTGTCTTCCTAAAGATATCAGCCTGCCTGTTGAATCGGTTAAAGGAAGTTATTTTCATGCGTTGCGTGATCTATTTCATAATCGAAGTAAACAATCTAGACGGCATTTCAAATTATACTATTGGATTCATTCCGGTGATAAGATCACAAATATTCCATTTTTCACTCATTCAGATATTCGATATTCTGGAAACGTATTTCATGGGAGTTTGCTTAGGTTTTATCCAATGGCTTTTTGGTTAGTTGAGCATAGTGATGCTCCTAGTGCTCGACTAACGCTTCCATATTTAGCTCTCAGCGACTCTTTAGGCGATATCCAAATTGATCTCAATGAAATACCTCATCTTTCACCAGAATTTCCATTTGGCTCTTCACACAGTTTTTCTCTCCTTGATACTGACTCACTCGTTCAAGCGAGAAATAAGCAATCGTCAATAATTCGAACTTTCAAGAAATAAAGTCCAACACGGCGTATAACTATCGGTGCTTCCGCAGCGCTTCGAGCTCGCTAACGCGACTCTCGCTCGGGCTACGCCACATTTGCTTTGTCAGTCGCCTTGCAAAGCAAGTCTCGTGCCAAGTCCTTACGGACTCGCAAACGTCGGAACACCTTGGTCGTTAGTCGACATATGGCTTAAAATATACTCTCGTTAGAATTATTGAAATGCTAATCTATCTCCAAAG
>NZ_NPDR01000028.1 GCF_002811765.1 Leptospira saintgironsiae
ATGTTAAACGGACAGACTGCGATTAAGATTTATTTTGACCATATATTTTCTACAACTTTCGCCTAACGACCAAGGTGTTCCGACGTTTGCAACGGCACGAGTTTGCTCTGCAAATGAAGTGACGGACGCGAATGTGGCGAAGCCCAAGCAAGGGTTGCGTAGCAATCCCGCAGCGCTGCGGAAGCACCGAAAGTTAGGCAGCAGTATCGCCCCTAACACATTGCACCAAAGCCCTACTCTATAAAATCCTCAAATAGAATAAAAGCAATTAGTGATTAATTCACTTTCAAATTATAAAAGTAGCGAACCCTTTTCGCAGGATCCAACAAAAGATATATTCAAGTAGTTCTGATACATTCCGAATATTCTGCAAAACATTTCAGTCTACGATATAAAGCAAGAAAAGGGGGAAAGCGGTCGAACCTAAAATAGATCTTGATTCGGCTCTAAGCTCTAAGGTAAAATCTAAAACTTATATAATAAAAATAAAAGAAAATCGCGATATTGCGCCTAACGACCAAGGCTTGACGACGTTTCGCGTGTCCGTGAGGACTTGGCATGAGGCTTGCTTTGCAAGACGAATGACAAAGCGAAATGTGCCGAAGGCCAAGCGAGGGTTGCGATAGCAATCCCGAAGCGCTGCGTCAGAGCCGAAAGTTAGGCGATGGCGCCTGGTTTAGTAAATCCAACTAAACTATTAATTAATGATTCGCTGGATCCGAAAATTATTTCATTTGAATTTTTTGCAAGTGACTGATTAATCTTTCTTATGATTTTACTTTCTCTAATTCCTCGTACTTGCATAAGAGATTGCTCTCCAATAAGCGTGACAGCAATTTTAGAAGTAAGCGGCATGGAAAGTTCAGTATCTGGGTAGATTACCCCATTAGGTCTATTTTCATTTGTTCTTAATACAGGATTATCTGAATTAATGAAACTCGCACTTTTGTTAGTTATTACTGTAAAAGTTATATTTCTTTTAGAAAGTAGATTCTGAATATTCAATCCTTCGAATTGATCCCCGGCATTAATCAAAGTGTCAATTAAATCATTCTGCATAGACTTTGTAGTCACATATTTTTCAACTAAATGTTTTGGATTATCTTGCAATAGCTCAGAAATATATGCTTCTTTAATTTCATTAATAAATTTTGTAGTTCTTTTCCAGTGCCAAAAGACAAAAGAATTAATAAATGGTCGAGTATCCCACAACCCGTTCTTTTCCAAATTATTAATATTTAAATTCAATAAATCGGTCTCGAATATTCTTTTGAAAGTTCCAAATGGTTTTTCGAGATTAGTTGAAAAGAATTTCTCCAGTGCTTGATCCTCTTTTTCATTCGAATCATACTGAGTATACAGATTTCTTTCCCAGAGAATATTGCTCGCGGCCCTTTTCTTTGCGTTAGATTTTTTCTCTGAAATCCACGTATATGGTTCTACATTCGATTTATTTAAGGAACTCGGATCGAGAAATCCATTTATTACGATTCTTGGAACGTAATGTTGTTTTTCACTCATGATAAAATCTTCAGGCGCTTTCGCCTAACGAACAAGGCTTGACGACGTTTCGCGAGTCCGAAGGACTTGGCGCGAGTTTTGCTCAGCAAAACGAGTGACAAAGCGAAATGTGCCGGAGGCCAAGCGAGAGTGCGAAGCATCTCGAAGCGCAGCGTCAGAGCCGAAAGTTAGGCGACGGCTCTGCAAGTAATACTGAAAAATCGAGCCACGGATGGCGTTATTAATTATTTATGAGCATAA
>NZ_NPDR01000029.1 GCF_002811765.1 Leptospira saintgironsiae
ATTCTTTTGTCCACAAGGTCCTTGCCCGCATAAAATAAGTTTTTAAATCTTAAAAGAGAATAACGGATCGCCTCCATCCTAAAAGGTTTGAGGAAAAAATCCACAGCACCCAATCGAAGAGCATTAATAGAGATCTGGATGTCCTGATTTCCAGTGATAACTATAAAAGGAGTTTCTACTCCTTTTTCCCTCAATTTAGTGATGAACTCTATACCGTTCATCCTTGGAAGACGAATATCGGTGATGATTAGATCGAAAGTTTCCGACTCTGCTAAGGTTAAACCTTGTTCCGCGGTTCCGGCTAGAACAAGCTCGTATTCGCTGCCGAAAATTTCTTGGAACAGATCTCGGATAACTTCTTCGTCATCAACGAAAAGGATTTTCATAATAAATTCCTAATTCAGAACTTCCGAATATTTAAGCGACCTATTCGGAAAACAAAAGAAAACCCTGGAAAGGTATTCTAGTCAAGAATTTTGTCAGCGGATATTATCTAGAGAATCAAGAGAATATAAGGATTTTATCCTTTCATCTAAACTTTTTAACTCTGACTTATCAAAAACTGCCAATTTATTTCCTGAAAACCGGAAGATCAAAAATTCGTCCTTATTCTCAGAAATGGCCGCTTTCAAACCTTCTACCGAATCAACAACTTTGTCGTTTACAGATTCTAAGATCAAATCTTGGAATTCTTGATAGGCCCTGTTCTTCTCATCTGGAAATGCTCTAGAAAGTAATACTATACGACTTCTTTCAGGATGAAGTTTTTTAGAATAACTTTCAGCTAAGTATACTAACTTTCTATCGCTGGAGGATTTGTATTTTTCTCCATATTCTTTTAGATATGTATGAGTAAGTTCGGTAAAAAGTAATCCGCCTGCGATGATATATTTAGGAGCGATCTTGTCTGAACTTTCAGGGATCAGGAAAGAATCCTCGTTATACGGCTTTAGTTGATAACGTATTTCTCTTTTTCTGCCATCTCTATATAGAGAAAGAGTGACCCATTCTCCGGAATTTAGATAAGATCCACCTTTGCTGAGTAGGATATCGTACAAGACTTGTTTTTGTTTAGAAGCAACTGGGGTCCCATTCACAGAGAGAACTGCATCACCTGGAAATAGGTTATGCATTGGACCAACTCCAGGTAGAACTTCTGAAACAACTGCACCAACGCTACCTTTCGGAAAATAATAATCTTCTTCTGCAGGAGTTAAAGAACCTTCGGCAGAAAAGCCTGGATGAGGAAAAGGAGAAGCAGAAGAAAATCTACTCTGGTAAAATCTACGAAGAAGGTCCGCACCTGC
>NZ_NPDR01000030.1 GCF_002811765.1 Leptospira saintgironsiae
ATTTATTATTGACAATCCGCACATATCTCGGTATTTTTGTTTTCAACTCGGAAGCAGAAGAAGTTAAGGAATCTTGCAAATCACTTCTACTTTCAAGTTGTAAGCAAAAATACCCAACCTCAGTTTTCTCGCTAACTTTCTCCTCTACAATCCCAAGCTTCTCCCTTCTGCTCTTAGCTAACGCATCTACTCCAAATACTTTCAGGTTCTTAAAGAAACAATACTCATTGAGATAGAGCTGGGAATACTCCGGCTTTATATATCCGTAAGAAGAGAATGCTTGTTTGATTACTCTATGGTTTCCTTCTGCGTATTGGATGTGAACTCCGTCCTTACTCCAGCGATTCCTTGCCCAGCGGTATCTTTTGTCTTTCGAATGCGCACTGTGATTTACCATTCTATGGTTTTTATACACGGAATTTAACCATGGGTATCCGCTATCTGTGAATATTGGTGTATCACTTGGTATGTTCTTTAAGAATAGAGGGCCTAAAGTATTCATCTTTTGATCCGGCACAGAATCGAGTATTAATGCTCCGTTGCTTGCGGCGATCGTATGAACCATTGTTCCTATTTGTTTTCCGCCGAGTTTATCACTCATGTATATAGAAGCTGTACAACCCCCGTGTTTATGCCTTTTACGACCTTTATTCGCTCTTTGGGAAGCAGAGTAGAGGACCATTGTATCTGCGTTTGTTAGAGTCTTTCCTTTGAGGGCTTTCTGGAGTATCTTCTTCGGGTTTCTTTTATCCGCGATTTCGGTTCGTATGGGATTCGATTGTATACGGCCCTGAGTTTGCTTGGATCCAGTATCTTTCTCTGGAAGACGGAAATCTTTATATTCTTCTTCTAATTGTGAGAAGATTAGATCTCTAAATGATTCTTTCTGCTCGCTTGCGAATAGTTGTATTCTGCGTTTTAGTAGAAGAGCGGATTTATTCGAAATTCCAATTGATCTAACTATCTCTGCTGCAGTTAAAACCTTTGGGCTTCTTTTATATGATTCATCTAATACATATCCGAATACCCAAAGTGGTAATTTAAAATGGTGCAGGGGAGTATATGAAAGTCTGGATGCTTGGTAATGGCAGACTTCACAGCGTATTAAGTAATCTCTTGTGCTGATCTTCTTCTTTAATTGGATCTTACATGTTGGGCAAAATTTTGGATAAAACGTATCTAAGAAGTATTCAGTTATCTTTTCGTAATGTTTAGCTCCTATTGGGGAATTTGAAGGGTCGTTTGTACTTACGTTGTGCGGATTAGTATCTACGAATA
>NZ_NPDR01000031.1 GCF_002811765.1 Leptospira saintgironsiae
ATGTTAAACGGACAGACTGCGATTAAGATTTATTTTGACCATATATTTTCTACAACTTTCGCCTAACGACCAAGGCTTGACGACGTTTCGCGAGTGCGCAAGCACTTGGCGCGAGGCTTGCTCTGCAAGACGAGTGACAAAGCGAAATGTGCCGGAGGCCAAGCGAGAGTCGCGTAGCGATCTCGAAGCGAAGCGTCAGAGCCGATAGTTAGCCGCCTGTTGCCAAAACCCTAAGAGTTAATCCAAACTAAAGATTATATTATTTTTCTTTATCTAGAATTTTAATTTGGACCGGATTTCTTGCTTTTGGATTTCGATAGAATATAAATCTACTTCCAGTTAAAGAGTAATCAGTGATAATATTAGTGTTGTTCCAAATAATGCCGGAGATAAACGAATATTCATCATTTTCAAATAATGCGGTTTCAACTGAATTTCCGGAATTCTTAATAATCTCTCTTCTTTCTTCGAATTCCTTCGCAATCTCCCCAGATTGAAGATTTACCTTAAAAACATGTTTCCCGATACTAAAGAGGACTTTCTCTATCAAATTCGTCTCTGGAAGCCCGATCACATCACCATCAGGAATTGCGGATGTATCAATTCCTATTATGAAAGGAGAATCTTGATCTATTTTCCCATTCTCTAACCACGCAGTATATTTTACTTTCTTTTGAGAAATACTCTCTAATATTCTCAGCATTAGCTTCTCTTCATCTAAAATAATTGGTTGGCCGGATATTCCTTCAATTTTATTTTTCCCAGATTTATTTGAAGCTACGCATTCAATAGTAATATCCTTTGATCCAGTTTGTATGATGATGTCAGGACCAAATTCCTTAGGTTCTTTTAGTTTGTGTCGTTTATTCAAGACATCAGTTAATTGAAGTTGCCATACCGCACCAGTGAAATTGTCTTTCGCATCATTAATGAATTTAATTTTATTATCACCGAGTAAGTTCAAAGAGCAGATTCGGCTCCAAAGCTCTTCGATAACTACTTTGGTTTCAGTTAAATAGCCATTATCTCTACAATTCGAGTAAATTAAATCTTTTACATCCCCGTCTTGAAAGAATTTCATTATAGATTCAAATCTTGGCAATGGCGGCTAACGACCAAGGCTTGACGACGTTTCGCGAGTGCGCAAGCACTTGGCGCGAGGCTTGCGAAAGCAAGACGAGTG
>NZ_NPDR01000032.1 GCF_002811765.1 Leptospira saintgironsiae
CCTTGGTCGTTAGTCGACATATGGCTTAAAATATACTCTCGTTAGAATTATTGAAATGCTAATCTATCTCCAAAGAAATGTCTATTCGCTTATTTTCGTTCCTTTTCTCTGCTTTTTTTCACTATTCGGTCTAATGAGATTTGAAATAGATTCTGGACCATTAGAGCTTGGATTTCCATTTGTCACCGTGAGAACTCAGTGTGTTGATGTTTCAGGAATAATGGATAAGAATCAAAATATACATAAGGTTAAAACAATAAATTATATAAACGCGAAATACCTTAATCTTTTTATATCACTATTATTTTGCCTTGCTCTTGGGAAGTTCATAAAAAGAATTAAGAATCTTTTTTTTAGAAATACGTTTGTCGGTTATGTTTGCATTAATTTATTAATACTCGCCTTGGTAGGTTGGAGTAATATTGAGAATTCGCAAGAAGAGAACCTAATACTCTCAGCCAAAGAGACAGAAGAGCTTATTAGTGGCCGAGTGATTCCTTTGACAGAGGAAACAAATTCGTTAAAACAATTGATTAATGATTCGGATTCTCCTGAGGAAACTGAAATTTCGGAGGGTATTTTTGAGATAGTAGGTTATTTCCTTTTTCCTATATTAATTCTGCTTTTTTTCCCATTATGCCTTTCGCTTATCTCTTCTTATTGTACAGATATGTTAATTTCACCTTTCAATTTATGCAGAGGTTTGATTTTATCTGAAAACGAAATATTTAATTACTGGGTGAGGGCTTTAGTTGATAGCATTATTTTTATGGCAGTATTTTTAGTAGCATCGGCCTTTTTGTTCTATATTTTGAAATTTCTATTCGAATCAGTTGTCAACAAATTCAATAAAATAAAGCCATACGTCGACTAACTGTCGGCTCTGACGCTGCGCTTCGAGTTTGCTTCGCAACTCTCGCTTGGCCTCCGGCACATTTCGCTTTGTCACTCGTCTTGCTTTCGCAAGCCTCGCGCCAAGTGCTTGCGCACTCGCGAAACGTCGTCAAGCCTTGGTCGTTAG
>NZ_NPDR01000033.1 GCF_002811765.1 Leptospira saintgironsiae
TATACGGACAACTGCATCATGCCCTAATACTTCTCCGGAAGGATTTAAATATTCTGTCGTCGTCTTAGGCGACATTTTGATCATTCCCCAAAGCTTACTTTCCGATGGTGAATGCGTGGTACGCTTGATCATACCCTCTGGAGTTACCTGCAGGACCACACGCTCTCCATTTGTTAGTTTACTTTCAAAAGATACGTTACCTTTTCCATCCACTACCTTCTCATAAGTCCGACCATCCATCGTTAGCTTCTGGTATTTCGGTTCTTTATTAACTGTAGTTAATCCTTTGACGTCATTCGAAGGAAGTAGTTCCAGTTTTGGATTTACTTCATAATTATGCACAAGCAACCCAGCTCTGGTCACAAAATAACTATGATCTCCCTCTACCTCGATGTTATACACCTTCTCTTGTCGGATGACTCTCTCTATCTTCGCAATCCCTGCAGTTCCCTCATACAAATCATTCCAAGGTGTCGCTGTTGCCTCATTACTAAGTGCAGCAAGTGAAATACCCATCTGCGGACTGCTGCTCATCTCTCTTAGGATAGCTGCATTACGAATACTAGATACTGTTACGGATCTCTGTTCTGGGTTTAATAACTTTGCTTTTGTCCAACCTTGACCCTTAATATAGAATGGGTGGTTCCAGGTTGTCTCTACTTCTGTTCCATTTGTATATGTGATCTTATAGATTGCTGGGACGTCGTGGATGAATGTCTCTGTGATCTTATTGTAGGAGAGTAGTCCTGTCTTCTCGTTGTGAGATAATACGTAGTCTCCTACTTTCAGTTTGTCTATTGCTGTATAGCCTTCTTTCGTTCTGATTAATGTCCCGGCTACAAAGCATGTATCAAACTCTAACTGGCCTTTTTCATTCACTCGGATCTGCCCGGTATCGCTCATCCCAAAGGCTAACTTTGCTTCTCCTTTGATGTTCGACCAGATCTTCTCAAACATGCCTTCGGCTGATTTGTTGCCTAGGACTGCTTCGTTA
>NZ_NPDR01000034.1 GCF_002811765.1 Leptospira saintgironsiae
TATACGGACAACTGCATCATGCCCTAATACTTCTCCGGAAGGATTTAAATATTCTGTCGTCGTCTTAGGCGACATCTTGATCATTCCCCAAAGCTTACTTTCAGCTGGGGAATGTGTCGTCCGCTTAATCATTCCCTCAGGAGTTACTTGGAGAACGACTTTTTCTCCATTGGTCAACTTGCTCTCAAAGGATACGTTCCCGTTAGGATCTACTACCTTCTCATAAGTCCTACCATCCATCGTCAACTTCTGGTATTTAAGCTCTTTGTTTACGGTAGTTAATCCTTTAACGTCGTTCGAAGGAAGTAGCTCTAATTTCGGATTTACTTCATAATTATGCACGAGTAACCCAGCCCGTGTCACAAAGTAACTATGATCTCCCTCCACCTCGATGTTATATACCTTCTCTGGGCGGATCACTCTCTCTATCTTCGCAATCCCTGCAGTTCCCTCGTACAACTCATTCCAAGGAGTTGCACTCGACTGACTATTAAGTGCAGCAAGTGAGATACTCATCTGAGGTCTATCACTCATCTCTTTCAAGATAGCTGCATTACGAATACTTGATACTGTTACTGATCTCTGCTGTGGAGTTAAATACTTGGCTTTTGTCCAACCCTCTCCCTTAATATAGAACGGGTGGTTCCAAGTTGTCTCTACTTCTGTTCCATTTGTATATGTGATCTTATAGATTGCTGGTACATCGTGGATGAATGTCTCTGTGATCTTATTATACGAAAGTATTCCGGTCTTCTCGTTATGGGATAAGACGTAGTCGCCTACTTTTAACTTCTCAATCGAGGTATAGCCGTCTTTTGTTCTAATTAAAGTACCTGCTACAAAGCATGTATCAAATTCTAACTGGCCTTTTTCATTCACTCGGATCTGGCCCGTATCGCTCATTCCAAAGGCTAACTTCGCTTCTCCTTTGATGTTCGACCAGATCTTCTCAAACATGCCTTCGGCTGATTTGTTGCCTAGGACTGCTTCGTTA
>NZ_NPDR01000035.1 GCF_002811765.1 Leptospira saintgironsiae
GCAAACGTCGGAACACCTTGGTCGTTAGGCGAAAGTTTTCAAAATAATCTTGTCAAAGGTCTTAGTTCATTCAATAACGAAATATATTAAATATGAAAGTAATTCTAGCCAATAAATTAATTCGATTTCTCTTTTTGATGTTAGTCCTTTTAATAATGTATGTATACGTTTATCCAATCTCGTGTGCTTTATTAGATTATAAATCAGAATTGGAAGAACTCAATAAACAAAATGACTATAAGTTAATTGCTGATGATCAAATAATTAGAATCAATAATTCGAATGCTACTTTTAGCTTAAATAAACTAAATCTTAATAAACAATTGAAATGTCAGCAATTCGGAGAATATCACTCGTTTTGTATTGCTCCAGAATCCGTTGAGAGTAGCTACGGAATAAAAACGCTATCCTTAGAACAAGCTGTCCATTGTGCAGACGTATTTCGTTTGTCGATGCATTTGTCAGATATTCCTTGCAAAGATATGATCTTTGATGTTTTGGCAGTTAAGCCAATAAAGTTTGGCATTTTTGATGATTACAGAATAATTAGAAAAGAATTATTTAAATTAGGTCTGAGAACTTCGATAGTTACTCCAGATACAATCGATGAGTTTATTATATTAACTGAGAATGAAACGTACTATGTTTTTAAGACTTCAAAAAATAACGATTATCAAATATTTGCTTATTGGGATCGAGACTACGTTTATAAAATAGAAACAGTAATATCAGATAAGGATATTTTAATTGAATCTTTAAAGAAAATAAAAATTTAGAAATTGTTAGAAAACCTTCGCCTAACTATCGGTGCTTCCGC
>NZ_NPDR01000036.1 GCF_002811765.1 Leptospira saintgironsiae
TAACGACCAAGGTGTTCCGACGTTTGCAATGGCACGAGTTTGCTTATGCAAACGAAGTGACAGAAGCAAATGTGGCGTAGCCCGAGCGAGAGTCGCGTAAGCGATCTCGAAGCGTAGCGGAAGCACCGATAGTTAGGCGAAGGTTGTAGCTTTTACTAATTATCTTTCTCCCAAGATATTTAGAATACCCTCCAAGCTTGGATATTCTTCCGACCAAAATTTGCTTATATACTTATTTGGGTAAATTTGAAAAGAGAAAATAGAATTACCCTGATGATTGACGGACTTAATTACATAAGAAAAAATCTTTGGTTCCTCGTCATTTTTAGCCCTAAAAACGAAAATCTCGGTAGTAGATATGTTTTCATATTCAACAAAATAAATAATTGAATGCTCAAACACTGAATATAGAGGCAAATTATCTTTTTCAATCTTTGATCTATAGAACGTTTGATATTTTTCTGATTTTTTCTTGCTTATAACTTTTCCAAAATTGTTCTTTATTTCAAGAATGGTTTTGATTTTTTCTTCTTTTTCACTCGGCGAATAAAAGAAATCATCAAAAATCTTTCGATCAAATGATCTTCCTGCTGCCTCAGAATTAAGGTCTATTAATGAATTTGCATATGAATTAAAGAGCGAAGTATATTTTTCTATGTTTATAGCATTTTGAAATGATTTTGTGCACGACATATTACAAAGTAAGAAAGGTAACAAAATGTACTGAATTAATTTATTCATGTTAAACGGACAGACTGCGATTAAGATTTATTTTGACCATATATTTTCTACAACTTTCGCCTAACGACCAAGG
>NZ_NPDR01000037.1 GCF_002811765.1 Leptospira saintgironsiae
AGTTAGGCGACGGCTCTGCAAGTAATACTGAAAAATCGAGCCACGGATGGCGTTATTAATTATTTATGAGCATAATGTTCAGTATATAAATCCAAAACCTTTTTAATCATAGTCTGATAAGGTACACCAGATCTCTTAGACTCCTCTTTAAAAAACGAGATACTCTTTTTACTCAAGACTATAGTTACTCTGGAATTATCTTCCTTTAAAACGAGTTTATTCGGAGGAGGTAGAAAATCCTCAACAGTCTTAGAAGATCTAATTGAAGATGATATAGATGCTGATGCATCAGTGTATTTTATTTTCTTTTTCATAAACTTTCTTACCTTGCCTCCAATAACCTGCCCCAAAGATTCGAATCTTATTATTTCTGACAGTAAATCTTACCGTTGATACATATGAATCAATTAGACCAAAGCAGTAATATCTCTTTTCAGAATCAGAAGAATGGGTAACATCTAAAGTAATAATCCTATTTGGATCCAAAAATGCCTTTTGAGCTTCAAAGAAATCAATTCCATGTTTCCGCAAATTTTCGTCATTCTTTGCAGGATCCCATTCAAACTCCATCTACATATAAAAATAGACGAGAAACAAATTCTTGTCAATACATATAATTATACATATTTTAGTGCATATATATCCAATTTAGAGTTCATATTAATAAAAGCGGGCATGGAAGCCCGCAAAGCTTGAAAAGAATATCGTGCAGAGCTGTTCGCCTAACGACCAAGGTGTTCCGACGTTT
>NZ_NPDR01000038.1 GCF_002811765.1 Leptospira saintgironsiae
TCGCCTAACGACCAAGGTGTTCCGACGTTTGCGATGGCGCGAGTTTGCTTTGCAAACGAAGTGACTGAAGCAAATGTGGCGTAGCCCGAGCGAATGAGTCGCAAAGCGATCTCCGAGCGCAGCGGAAGCACCGATAGTTAGACGAAGTAACCATACATTGCAAGTAAGTTAGAACTGTAACAACGTTACCAAAATGGTTTTGTTACATCTAAAAAACAATATCGAATAAGTGATACTGCAAAAGCAAACACGTAAGCAGAAATAAATATTTCAAATTCTATTTTAAAAAGAGGAAGCTTTTTACGCCAATTACCGACAAAACAAATTATTAATGCGGAAATAATCGGAATAAAAACCAAATTTGCTATTTGCAAGCTATGATTTTTAAGCAAAAAATTTGGAAAAACAAGCATGCTCACATAACCTACTATTGATCCAAAAATAATATAACCAATGACAGAAAAGAACGATTCCATGAACTTCGATCTTTTCAATATCACCATAGCATCCTTGGTTATCGAGTCAGTTACGTATTTTCCAAAAACTTCAACAACTATCACCCATATTATTTCGAAAATTAATTCCATAATGAATGTTCTTTATATTTTCCCTATAAATAAGCTTAAAAGCGAATTCTCTAAAAACAGAATAGAACTTTAGCTAATACGTCAAACTTTATGGTTATTTCGTCTAACGACCAAGG
>NZ_NPDR01000039.1 GCF_002811765.1 Leptospira saintgironsiae
AGTTCGAACTAGTGAAAGTGGGACCCAATCTAAAGAAGATTTTATTAAAAATTCCCCTTATAATAATCCTGAGCGTTATAAGACAACTGTAGAACGAGCATTCGAACAAAACTCTGTTCGCCAAATCGAAAATGATCGAACTTTGTCAGCAAAAGAGAAGGAGCAGGCGAAAAGTGAGTTGTACGAGAGGCTAGTGGATGATAATTTAACTACACAGTATGGTGCAAATCAAGGTTTGAAGCTTCAAGTTGCTGCAACAGTAGAGTATATGCGCGGAAAATTTGGAAGAAACGGATCTGGCTTTGAATTTGATCCGAAAGTCTGGGGAAATGATGCAAAGGCCCGGACTCGCTTTGAGCAGGTTAAAGCTTTAGTTTTCGGAAATAAACCAGCAGCAGAAATTGGAAATTCATTTGGTAGCCCAATATGCAAAATGTATGCGGGTTATGTTCAGGGAATTATGAATGGGGCTTACGAAGGAAGTTTCGCGCAATACATGGTGGATCGATTTAAAACCGGAGATGTAGATTTTACCAGCTCGAGTTATGGGAAATACGATAAATATGGCGCTTGGCTCCCGAGCGGTCCAGCTCCTGTATATGATATGGGCGGCGAAAATCCAGGATCCCATGAAAGAGGAGTTTATCCATCGTAT
>NZ_NPDR01000040.1 GCF_002811765.1 Leptospira saintgironsiae
AATCCTAATGGAAATCATCATATAGGCTTATCAGGATCTGCAAGTAGCACAGGCTCGTCAAGTATAGGTGCATTTTATAATTATAGTAATGGTGTAAAATCCCATGCGGGCAACGGCCTGGGAGGTACATTAAATTATTCGAATGATGGAACGATCCGAGGAAGCGCTCAGTATAGAGGAGCGGATACCTGGTCACTATCGTATAATACTGAGACTCATAAGTTTGGCAAAATAGAAGCAAACGAAAATTTTCAAAGAGACTATAATAACTCGATAGCCCAAGAACATGCGGGAGAACATAGGGGCGCTGCATTAGAACCAATCATCACGGGTGTAGCTGAACATTTAGTGGAGAATGGAGTGATGAGCCGAGAGCAGGTAAATAAATATCTGCAAGAAGGCCATGGGGAACAGCTACTCCAGAAATACCAAGAGCATAAAGCGGAGGTAGTTTCTCAAAAGGATGGAGTAGAGAAATTCAAAGCAGAAATCCAAAAGACGTCCGAAGCATTAGCAAAGATAGGGATGGAAGGAACTCCTAACGAAGCAGTCCTAGGCAACAAATCAGCCGAAGGCATGTTTGAGAAGATCTGGTCGAACATCAAAGGAGAAGC
>NZ_NPDR01000041.1 GCF_002811765.1 Leptospira saintgironsiae
ATGTCGCCTAAGACGACGACAGAATATTTAAATCCTTCCGGAGAAGTATTAGGGCATGATGCAGTTGTCCGTATAGCGGATAGATTTACTGATTCAGCGAAATCAGGAACAGATCTTGCGGAATATACAAAGAATGGCAAAGGGGCGCCATTAGATGCTTTGCCTGAGAGACGAGTTAAGGAGTTAACGGATCCGAATAACAAAAAGTTAACCTCAATCAAGGTAGATGGTCTTGCATATGATCGTGTAATAAAAGGCAATGAAGTAACTTTTGAGAGAACAGCGAACGGTGTAAGAGAAAGTATCTCGATCCTATCGGATGGATTATTGCATAAGACAGCAGTTAGATCGAACGGAGAAGTATTACCAGAAAAGTTCCTTAAGCCGAACGGGAAAGAAGAAGTAACCCCTGAGGTAAGGGAAAGGATTGCTGATGCAGGTAAGAAAGGTTCTGATCTCGCATTCTTGGATAATTCTAAGAAGGCTTCGGAAACGATTTCTCTTAAG
>NZ_NPDR01000042.1 GCF_002811765.1 Leptospira saintgironsiae
ATGTCGCCTAAGACGACGACAGAATATTTAAATCCTTCCGGAGAAGTATTAGGGCATGATGCAGTTGTCCGTATATCGGATAGATTTACTGATTCAGCGAAATCTGGAACAGATCTTGCTGAATATACGAAGAACGGCAAAGCCGCGCCATTGGATGCATTGCCTGAAAGACGAGTTAAGGAGTTAACCGATCCGACTAATAAAAAGCTAACCTCAATCAAGGTAGATGGTCTTGCTTATGATCGAGTCGTGAAAGGTAACGAAGTAACCTTTGAGAGAACCGCAAATGGTGTTAAAGAAAGCATCTCGATCTTGTCGGATGGATTATTGCATAAGACAGCAGTTAGGTCGAACGGAGAAGTTATATCTGAGAAGTTCCTGAAACCGAATGGTCGAGAAGAAGTAACTCCTGAAGGCCGAGAGAGAATTGTAGATGCAGGTAAGAAGGGTTCTGATCTAGCGTTCTTGGATAATTCAAAGAAGGCATCTGAAACGATCTCTCTTAAG